>JBGOZL010000261.1:0-4404 GCA_041480185.1 Anaerolineae bacterium | reverse complement strand
TGTAAAAAGGGAATAAAAATCACCAAGGCGAGGATATCCAGGCCCCAGATGCTCCCAACAGTAATGAGTTTGCTTCTCATCTTTTTCATGTCAAATACCAGGAAGGCAACCACAAAGAAAGTGAGGTAACCGAACAAGAAAATGAGCCAGGGCGCACCGCGGCCCCACCAGGAATAATCCCAGGTGAGGGCACCGACGGAATTGAGCAGGTATTCCACAAAGACACAGAAGGCGGATCCGACAATTGCGATGAAAACCCGGTTTGGGATCCCCAGGATCTTGGTTTTCTTGTCTGGCAGCAGCATTTTTGTCCAGATGATACCGGAAACGGCGAACATAAACATTATCTCAATGTTTAACCCTATAAGGATGAGGAAAGCGGTCCTGCCTGGTGCACCCCAGACCGGGGCATAATTGGTAAAGTGGAAAACCAGACCGTTCCAAATTTCATTAAACCAGTCCATTCCCCAGAAGGCCAGCCCGGCCAGGACCAGGTTCCAGTTGCGCTTTTCTGCCTCCACTACGTAGACATAGAAGACAAAAGACAGGAGCGGGATGACATACCACTGGAATGTCTCACTGCCTTTACGCAGGATATCAAGAGCTTGTTGTGCAGATACTGTGGGCATTCAATCCTCCTATTATATTTTTTCTAACCGGGTTGCACGACCTTTGCGAATATATCGCTCATCGCGGCTGGAATCATATGACTGGTATTCGTCTGGCAAAATATCTGCCAAAGATTGGTCCAGGTAAGTCTGCGCATTTCTTTGACCCTCATGCCATATTGTTGCGCTGCCAGATATTCCACCCATTCTATCCGGCAAGGGATGGCGGCAGGCGGGTCGTTGTAGCCATGGTCGCTTTCGACCAACACCCGGTCCCGCGGTACATGAAGACGAAATTTCGAGTGGCGGGCTACTGCTGAATGAATGGAAAAGTAACATCCTAGTTCCACCGCTTTTTCCGTTTCTGCCACGTTTCCAGTCCACCAATGCAGGACGGGAACAGCAACGGGACATTGTTGCAGCTCCTCGAGCACAAGCCCAGTAGCCTGGTAACTGTGGATGCTTATCATCCGCGGCTTACCGGCGATTATTTCCAATACCTGCCGGAATATTTTCCGCTGCAATTCCAGGGGAACGCGTGACCCGGCATCCATCCCCACTTCGCCGACGATGGCGGTCTGCTCAACGAGAGAGCGGAAGTGATTTGCATCAAATCCTTCCTGGGACCGCAGGAAACGGGGATGACAACCAACGCCCCAGGCAATGAACGCATCGGCGCGCTGGAGGGCACGCCCAGCCTCCTCGAGTGCCAGGCTCATTGCCAGTACCGCGCCAGATGTACATAATTCTTCCCTGCTCTGGGATGGGTTTATGTGGGCATGCGAGTCCAAGGTGGGAATATACATCGTGGAATTAGTGGAATTTCTGCATGGCTGAATATATTGCCCGCGTCCCAAACTCCAATGCATTCACTGGGATGCGTTCATTGGCAGCGTGGATCGTTCCTATAAAACTAAAATCATCGGGCAATTGGAGCGGAGTAAAGCCATAGGTCTGGATACCAAGTTTGGTGAAAAAGCGTGCATCAGTCACGCCGCTCATCACGTAAGGAACTGGTATCCCCTGCGCATCATACTCCTTGATTACCGTACTGAGCGTCTCGAACAGTCCCATGTCGGGTGCGGACGGTCCGGGATCATGTTCCAGGATTTCCAGGTCGTAATCGGTGCCGAGCAGGGCGTGCATTTCTTCTTCCATGTCTTTCGGTGTGAATCCAGGCAGCAATCGACCGTCCAGCCCGATGGATGCCTCCGAGGGGATGACATTAACCTTATCGCTGGCTTTCAAGATGGTCGGGCTGATGGTATTGTGGAGCAATGGCGCAAAGATGCTTCCTCGCTCACCAATGGTTCCGATAATTGCATCGGCCAGCAGAGGGCTATTCATGGCTCGAACGGCGAATCCTGTGACACCGCCCAAGGCATTGGAAATGCTGGTTAACATCAACTTAACAGCTGGGGTCAGGTGGTAAGGTAGTTGCTTCTGGTCCAGGAGGCTGATTGTTCGGGCAAGTTTTGCCATGGCCTGGTGATGGACCGGCATCGACCCATGCCCGCCGCGTCCACGGAAGGTGATTTTCATCCAGCAGCATTGTTTTTCAGCGACCATAATGGGATACAGACGCTTTCCTCCCATGCTCAAATTGAAACCTCCAAACTCGCCAAAGGCGTATTTGACTTCTTTAAACAGACCAGCATGCTCGTTAACCAGGAATCGACTGCCAAAATCCCCGCCGGCCTCCTCGTCAGCAACCGCGCAGAAGATCACATCACCGGGTAGAGGGGCTTTCTCAATTTTGGCTTTCAGGAAGGCAGCCAACATCATCGCGACGCCGCTTTTCATATCCAGGGCGCCACGACCCCACATGAATCCATCCACGATATTGGCTTCGAAAGGTGGCTGCTGCCATTTCTGGTTTTCGACTGTAACCACGTCCACGTGTCCGTACAGCAGAAGCGGTGGCGCCTTGTTTTCACCTTTAATACGGGCAATGATATTGGGACGCTGAGGAGTTTTGGCAACCAGGGTTGTTTCGATCCCGGCATCTTTGAGCAGACCATTGATATATTCGATGCAGGCACGCTCGTTGCCGGGTGGATTGGTGGTATCGAAGCGGATTAGATTCTGGAGTAATTCTGCAGGGCGTTGGTAAATTGGGTCGTTCGTTTTCACGAGCTTTTTCTCCTTGGAGGCAGGTAGCCAAAAAAATGTCAAGTTTGACTCTATCTTATAGCAGAAAAGGGGCGGAGTCAAACTTGACCAAGGAGTCCTTGGGTCACGATGCTGCAAGGGGATGTAAAGACTACATTTAACTAACAGATCGTCCAGTTCTACGTGAGAATCTATGACGTAATCCAGTTGCCCAGCGTTGGCGCATATTACTTGCCCACCGTCGCACCGGAGGGATGCGTAATATCAGGAGAAGCAGAAGCAGGACCCCCAACAAAAACGGCCTAAGAATGTCGCCGCTCAATGTGAACAGATTGCCTTTTTTAGCCCAGGCATAATGAAGGATGTCCAGCACTGCTGCCAGGTAGACCAGGCGATGGAGGTTGTGCCAATTCCGACCCATTTTCTTCATCCACCATCGGAATGATGTGACAGCCAGCGGGAGCAGAAGGATGAAAGTGGCGAGTCCAACGATGGCATAGGGTTTCTGCAAAACAATGCCCCCGATCAATCGCAGGTTGAAACCATAGTCCAAACCGATAAATGTCAATATATGCAAGCAGACATACATGAAGCAATAAAGGCCAAGGGCGCGCCGCCGTTTGATCGGCTCACGCCAACCTGTCAGAGTATTGATGGGTGTGCAAACCAGCGATCCAATTAAAAAGTAAGCAGCGATATCACCAAGCCGCTGCTCGATATCCTGGATTGGGTTAACAGAGAATTTGTTTGTTAAATAGTCAAAGATAATCCATGCCAGCGGAAGCCAGCCGAGAATATGGATAACAATTTGAAGCCAGGTGATTTTTAGCTTTGCCCTGCTAATAGTTCGCACGCAAATCCATCCCCGCATAGAGACTGGCTACTTCGTCGGCGTAGCCGTTGAACATAAGCGTCGGTCGGCGACTTAATTCTCCGATCCGGCGCTCACTAGCCTGGCTCCATCGCGGGTGATCTACCGTGGGATTTACGTTGGAGTAGAAACCGTATTCCTGTGGTGAAATTGTATTCCACATCGTCGGCGGTCTCTGATCGGTCAATTCGATTTTGACAATGGCTTTGATGCTCTTGAAGCCGTACTTCCATGGCACCACCAGACGGAGAGGCGCCCCGTCCGGGTTGGGCAGGGGTTGGCCGTAAAGCCCGGTGGCGATGATCGTCAGACGCTGCATGGCTTCATCAAGACGCAGACCTTCGCTGTACGGCCAGGGATAGAGCGGATCCCCTTCGCCTGGCATCTGGGTTTTATCCATCAAGGTCACGAAATGAACATATTTGGCGCTGGTCATCGGCACGACTTCATTGAGCAAGTCGGAAAGTTCAAACCCGGTCCATGGAATGACCATGCTCCAGGCTTCCACACAACGCAAGCGATAGATCCGTTCCTTCTGTTCGAATTTGAGCAGGTCTTCGAGACCGTAAGTTTTTGGATTCTGAACCATCCCACCGACATCAACAGCCCAGGGAGTGGCCTTGAAATTTTTTGATGACGGGTTTACAGCCTGCTTACTCGTTGAGAACTCATAATAGTTATTGTAATTTGTGATCTCGTCCAATGTGTTAAGCGGGCTGCCCAACTCGTCGGTGGTCAGACCCTGGGCATTATCAGGAACCGGCGGACTTTGAGTCATCGTTGGTGTCACTGAACTTGTCCCAGGCGTGGATG
>JBGOZL010000260.1:0-4408 GCA_041480185.1 Anaerolineae bacterium | reverse complement strand
TCGACCAGCTTAAGGACATGCACGCGAGCCTTACAAAAGGATAATAAAAACCTGCGGCTTACCGCTGTTTCTACTACCGTTGTCATTATATAAAAGATAAGGTGCATTCTTAAAATGGGACCCTAGTATTTAAACAGGATCAATTTGTGTACACGTTTTTGATCCTCGCCAGCCTCGAATGCGCCTCGGATCGGCTCATTGACATCGTCGGTCATGATTTGACGGAAGCATTCGTACTCACGGTTGCCCGGTTCCCCCGGTTTCCAGGAAGATGTCCTCAATCTCATCACAACGAAATACAAATTCTGATGGAAATTTCTACAAGATTTTCCCGAATATCAGACCGATTATGCCATTTTCTACTATCCCACGCTACAGCACTCAGATCATCTCCACCATATAATATCTGGCCTAATTTTACATTTCTAAACTTGGCCACGGAAAAAAAAGCCGCCGCTTCCATCTCCACCGTGACGCAGCCCTCCGATTTTCTCAGTTCTATTTTATTCTCTGTCTCCCGATAAAATGAATCGGTAGTCCAGGTTTTTGCTTTTACATAATCGATCTTGCATTTATTGAATTCTTCTTCGATCTTCCCAACCACTTCAGGGTTGCATTCAACTTCCCTGGCTGGTGCAAGATAATGATAAGAAACGCCTTCATCCCGTATTGCTGAAATTGGAATAACCAGGTGCCCAACGGCGATATCTTTTCTCAATACACCCGCGCCTCCGCAGACGATAAATTTACTGAATCCATAGGCGATTAACTCTTCCAGGAAGGCAGCCGATCCGGCCGCACCTACATATCCCAGGGATAAATGAATCTTTTTCCCCATGTACTCCATTTCATAGATTGGTACATCCATAGTTTCACAATTCAAGTATTTGACTACTTTTATCCGTCCCTTCTTTTCAATGGCCTCAAGAACTTCACGAAAAAAAGTAATCACACAATATTCATATCCTTCAGTTTTTTTATGGGATAAGGATGGCTCAATTTTTGCAACTTGCGCATCATCAAATTCCAAAATTGGATATTTTTCTTTTTTCATGAGATACTCCATCCATTATATTCAGCAGCACTATCATGAAGCAGATCACATCCTCCTGCGATCATTCTCACCTGAATTAATTATAGCTTGACTTGTCTTAATTCCTCCGATTTCTTTAACAACGTCCCAAATGGGGGGAACGCTAGTAAACAAATGGGATCAATTTCCGTACACGCTTTTGATACTCGCCATAGCCGGAGAATTTTGCCTTCAGCCATTCTTCTTCCCGGCGCGACTTGACATCAAAGAACACCAGCATGATGATGGCATATCCGAGGGTAAGCCAGCCATGGACCAGTAAAGCCCATCCGAAGGTGATCAGGATCACACCGCAGTAAATTGGGTGGCGCACCAACCGGAAGGGACCCGTTTCAACCAGCGTTCCCTGATCTTTGGGGTAGGGCACAGCCGTTAAATTCGATCCCAATCGGAATATTGCAGTCATGAGCAGAAGGGCACCCGTCAGTAGGTTAACACCGCCCCCAATCGTGCCCAGCCACGTAAACGAAGGTGTCCATATTGGCCATCTCGGATAAGTGCGCGGGCCAAAGAAGACCAGCACGATCAAAGAGATCTGACCAACCACATACCATTCGCCATGGGCACCTTTCCACCAGGGTATTTTA
This sequence comes from Anaerolineae bacterium, assembly GCA_041480185.1. Taxonomy (GTDB): domain Bacteria; phylum Chloroflexota; class Anaerolineae; order Anaerolineales; family Villigracilaceae; genus UBA877. The sequence continues at coordinate 2,728 of JBGOZL010000260.1, read as the reverse complement.
TGCATGATCAAATTCTCCTTTCGATAAATCGCCCGTCTCAATTCATTCAGGAGGCAATTGCATCCCGGCTGGCTAAAACTAAATCTCGGGATTTTACAGCAGCAACGATCTTGGGCGTTTTACCCGGCAACTCATCCTCCACCTGCCGAAGGCGCGGGGACAAGTAGCCAATCGCCGATGTGAGTACGAGAAATAGACCAGCACTGATGAACAACAAGCCTGCGCCGCGCCCTGACCCCACGCCGATGATCTGTCCAACGCTCCCGGCCAAAGGACCACCTACTTTCAGCAGTGGTTCAAAAACTTTATCGGTCAACGGCCCTGTGAGGAGGTAAGCCAGTAGTGGCGTCGCCTGAATGATGGCTTGCCGGATCGCAAAAACCCGGCCCTGCACATCCGGGGCAACTCTGTTCTGCCAGATCGCCTGGTTGGCGCTGACGGTGATGGGAAGGAAAACCATGCACAGGCAGACGGAGACCATGACAAGTGGCAGGGAGGCGCGCAGTCCAATCAGGGTCATGAACACTCCCATCAACAGCATGGAAACCATCACGGTATGGATACGGCGTTTTGGGCAGCCCCAGATACTCATGACGACACTACCAACCAGGTAACCGATACCGCCCAGCGACATGGCCCGGCCGAGCACGGCGGTCGAGGCGAAAGACAGGAGCATCGGCGTGAAGAGCACTACGCTCATTTCCATCAGAAAATTTGCCAGGGCAAGGAAAACCAGCAACGTCAGCAGCCCGGAACGCGCCGTAATGTACTTCCAGCCATACACTGCCTCGTGCAGCAGCGAACCCCGGCCGGCCCGCCCGTCCGCGGTGGTCTCGGGCCTCGGGATGCGGATGAGCACGAGTGAGAGGATGGAGAAGAGAAAAGTCGCAAAGTCTGCTAGTAGCACGCCTTGAAGCCCGAGGCTGCCCATCAGCGCTCCCGCGACGAGGGGGGAGACGAGCATTGTGCCGGCCGACACGATTTGCAGCATCCCGCTGGCGCGGCCGAAGTGCTCCTTGGGAACCAGTTGTGTAGTTGCCGCCGTCATGGCCGGCCAGCGCAAAGTGTCAAAAATTCCACACGCGAAGATGGCCAGGTAGATGTGACAGATCTCCAGCCGGCCAGCCAGGCTCAACAATCCAATAGCAAGGATACTGAGTCCGCCGCCAGCGTCGCTGAGGATCATGACGTTCCGGCGGTCCCACCGGTCTACCAGCACGCCGGCCAACGGGCCGAACACCACTCTGGGCAGGACGATGAACAGAGACGTAAGCGCGAACTGGGTGACGGAACCGGTCTTCTGGTAGACCCACACGCCCAGCGCGAAACTGCTCATGCCGGAGCCGATAAAAGAGATTACCTGCCCGATCCAGACGATGCCGAAAGCCAGTATGCCTTTTCGTGTTTTGGATTCTATTGCAGTTGCCATGATTCAACTCCTTTCAATGTGGTGGAGATTATTTGATTTTGATCGGTTTGCAGATTCCTGCCGCAGACCACGACCCACGACTGAACCCAGAACTACCCTCAGCAACCCATAGTGCATCACAAAACCAAGGACAATACCCCATGTCAGATGCAAGACAAAGGATCCTGCGAACCACAGGACTGTCTCAGATCCTGACATTTTCAATAGAATGGGCATCGTGGTAAGGATTAGCTGGCTGAGAACCTCAGCATAAAGAACCGCCTCTACGATATTCTTCTTCAGGGTTATCCCTTGAAGAGCACCGACCTGGCTCACAGCCAGGCCATAGACTGCACTAAGCACCGGACCCAGCAAATGGAACGTAGCCACACCCAGCATGGCGCCTCCTGATAGCTTTATTCCCAGGAGGGAAAAGAAATGTGCGACTGTGCTTCCAATGGATAAAAAACAGGTATCGGTTGGCAGTCCTAGTGCGGATAATCCTCCCACGAGGACTAGATCCATGGCTATCGTTCCAGCTAAGCCTCCGATCAATCCCCACTACAATCCCTTCAAAGTACCGATGGAATTGATGCGACCGGTCATCCGTGCATTTCCTTGAAGTGTTCTTTCCATTTCTGTATCTCCTTCATTCACATCGGACGAATGTTTCAATGAAATCTGGTTGCTCCGGCATCGATCCGGGGCCATTTTCATGGTTTACTCCTCCCCACCGCTGACTAGGCCATCGGTTTGCTGGTTGCATACCGCACTATGAGTCTTCGACCGGTGTGGATAAGCAGGTTGCCCATATGAGCCAGGAGTGGTTCCTGCTGGGCAGAAGCTTTCCGGGGTCGGTATGCCGGGCCGTAAAACTCACCCCGCATAATCCGGCGTTCGTACGCTTGATAAGCCTTGTATAGAGTGTTCATTTTTTTCTCCTTTTCAAAAATCCGATGATCGTGATCTGTTGGATTAAGAAATAATGCTTGTTTACGTTCAGTTCTTTGATCTCAACCTGGGAAGGGATGGTTTCCGCTCCATGGTGCTGTTCGAAAACCATCCCTGCTCATGGTCATTTATTCTTGCTTCTTCATTGCACGGGCCAGCACGATCAATCCCAGCGCGAGCAGCAGGATGGCAAAGATTGGCAGTTCGAAGGACAGGTGCAGGTACGGGCTTGCCAGCTCCAGCCCGCCCAACAGGAGGGCCAGGATGCCAAATGTAGTCGTAAAGCCGCTGGTGGGCTGCCCTGTCAATGAGCGTGCCACATTCAGACCGATCAAGATCAGGCCGATGCCGATCGCACCTGTGCCATCC
>JBGOZL010000259.1:0-4411 GCA_041480185.1 Anaerolineae bacterium | reverse complement strand
TGCTCGGCACCGGTCCGTTCAAGTTCGTCGAACACGCGTCCGGCTCGCACTGGATCGGCGAGCGCTTCGCCGACTACTTCGAGAAGGGGAAACCCTATCTCGATGGTTTCCGCGCCATCTTCATCACCAATGCGGCTGCCAGCCAGCTTGTAGACCGGATGGTGCGATTGGGACTGGTTGATCGCATGGCTGATCCAATCGACCGGCGAATAAAACGACTGGCTCTGACTCCGGAAGGACACGCGCTGGCTGAAAAGTTGGTGGACATTCGTCGGAAGTGGATGGAGACATTCACAAACTCGTTGACCTCCCGGCAACGGGAAGCAATATCTGATGCGCTCCAGGTATTAACAGATGCGGCGCAAAATGTGGAAACTTAACCTTAATTTCATATGAATGGAAAGGATCATCGCGTTGAACCATCGTCACCCTGCAAAAGATAATCCGGTGCCCCAAAAGAATAGCATCGGACGTGCCGCGCAATATCTCTGGCATTACAAAGGTCAAGCAGCTCTACCTTATCTATTCCTGACCATTGCCACACTGGCTCAGCTTGAAGTCCCAAGATTGATAGCCAACGTGATCAATGCTGTAACGGATGGGGTCATTGCCAAGACCATCCTGGATGCCCTAGGGAAAATTCCCGCCGCGTTTATCTCACGAGCCTTGCCAACCATCCTGGAATTCCTCAAATATCCAACCACGTGGACACAGGAGCAATTAGCCACGAAATTGACAGCCACGAAGGCGAATGCCCCTCACGACCTGATTGTGGGTGGGATTGTCCTGGTGGTGTTTGGGATTGTGTTTGGTGTTTTCGCCTTCCTCCAGGCCTATTGGGCAGAGAAAAATTCCCAGGCGGTTGCATTTGACTTGAGAAACGATTTATTTGCCAAAATTCAACGATTATCGTTCTCATACCATGACCGCAACCAGACGGGACAGTTAATGATACGGGCTACTGACGATGTCGAAAAAGTCCGCCTGTTCATTGGCCAGGGACTGATTCAACTAGTGGGTGCTTTCATCCTGCTCTCGGGTACGCTGATCATCATCTTTTCGACCAATGCAAAACTGGCACTCGTTACAGTTTGGATCCTGCCGGTGGCATTGGTCCTTTTCTTCGTATTTGGCAGCCTGGCCAGGCCACTTTTCACCCGGATCCAGCAAAAGCTGTCGACCCTGAATACCACCTTGCAGGAAAACATGGCCGGGATCAAGGTCATCAAGTCATTCACCCGCGAAAAAAGTGAACAGGCTAAATTTGGCCAGCAAGCAGACCAATTAATGCGCCAGCAGATCGTGGTATCCAGAATATTTGCTTTCCTGATCCCCGTGATCTTCCTGGTCGCCAACCTCGGACAGGCTACCACCCTGTACGCAGGCGGCGTTCAGATTGTCCATGGAACCCTGACCATCGGCGACTGGCAGGAATTCAGCCTGTACCTTATATTTATGTTCCTCCCAATAGCTCAGTTTGGCTTCATCATCACCCAGTTCAGCCAGGCTTCCGCTTCTGCATCGCGCATCTTTGAGATCCTGGATGCCAAGAGCGACGTGACCGATAAACCGGAAGCGATTGTGCTTCCGAAAGTGGAAGGACACATCAAATTCGAGAACGTCGGTTTCCGTTATTTTGGAGGCGGTGACCCGGTTTTGAAAAATGTGAGCTTTGATACCCTTCCAGGACAAGTGGTTGCCCTGCTGGGAGCTACCGGATCAGGCAAGACAACAATCATCAACCTGCTTCCCCGTTTTTATGACCCAACTGAAGGCCGCATCACGATCGATGGTCATGATTTGCGGGATTTGTCTCTCCAATCCCTACGAGCCCAAATCGGCATCGTATTGCAGGAAACCACGCTATTCCTTGGGACGATCCGGGACAATATTGCTTTCGGAAAACCAGATGCCACCCAGGAAGACATCATCGCAGTTGCAAAGGCTGCTGCAGCCCATGAATTTATCATGGAATTCCCGGATGGGTACGATACCCGAGTGGGTGAGCGAGGAACGACTTTAAGCGGGGGACAGAAACAACGGATTGCCATTGCGCGCGCCCTCCTACTCAGTCCACACATCCTCATCCTGGACGACTCGACTAGCTCGGTAGACCTCTCCACCGAAGCACAAATCCAGGAGGCACTGGATAAGTTGATGAAAGGTCGAACTTCCTTTGTCATTGCCCAACGCATCAGCACCGTCATGAATGCAGATCTGATCCTGGTGATGGACAAAGGCGAAGTGGTGGCAAGGGGCAGGCATGGCGAGTTGATGGAAGAGAGCGAGATATACGCGGAAATTTATAATTCCCAACTCGTCGGAGACGTTACATCTGATATAGAAGTCGCTTAGTCACGATTTATTTCATTTGAAATAACAGGAGATAACAAATGTTTGGTGGACCAATGGGTAGGGATTTCCTGGCTTCTGAAGTACGCAAGCCGCAAAACACCAGCCTCACTTTGGCTAGGCTGGGACGACGTTTCGGTCCATGGTGGCCGATGGTATTGATAGCGGTAATTTGTATTGTCATCTCCACTTGGGCGCAGGTAACGACACCTGAGTTAACCGGTCAACTGGTGGATTGTTACCTGGCACCGACCGCCGGAAGCGGCCTGGGCAACTTTCCGGGAATTTCCAACTTGGTTGCCTCTTCACAGTCAAGCTGTTGGCTTGCTCAAGGAAGCAAACCTGCCGGGGTGACCCAAACCTTGATCAGCAATGCTTTTTCGATCGGGGGATTTTCCGGTCCGAAAGCGGATGGCAGTAATATGGATGCGAACGGGCGCGTTGCCGGCTTGCTGAGGATGGTATTGATCCTGGTTGTCCTGTTCCTTATCAGCAGTGCACTTACCGGTCTCACTTTTTTTAGTATGAGCTGGGCAGGTCAACATGTCCTGCGTTCCTTGAGGGAGGCGGTATTTGAGCATCTGCACCGACTGCCGATGAGCTATTACGCCGAACACGAAGCCGGTGATTTAATGAGCCGGATCACAAACGATGCAGTTGCCATTGAACAGGCGATCAACTTTGCCCTAGTCAACGTGGCAGGCGGTGTTTTATTGCTCGTCTGGATTGTCTACAATATGTTGACCACAAATGTGCCTTTTGCTTTATTGAGCGTTGCTGTAGCACCCATCATGCTTGTGGCAACCCTGTTCTTCTCAACCCAGGCACGTAAAATGTTCCGGAAAACACGCAAGTCGATGGGAAATGTTAACTCAGAATTGCAGGAAAATATCTCCGCAGTCAGGGAAGTTCAGGCTTTTAACCGTGCTGAGGAAAATATCGAACAGTTCCGAGTAACGAGCGGAGATTACCGCGATGCAAACGTGGGAGCGGTGGCATTTTCCGCGGCACTTGCACCGACACTACAGGCACTCGGGTATCTGGCCTTGGCGATCGTTACGTGCGCCGGCGGAATTGCCTTGCTCGGGAGCGGGACTCTTTTTGGGACTGCGGTTTCGCTTGGTCTGGTAATCACATTCCTTGGTTATGTCCAGCGGTTCAACCAGCCCATTCAGCAGATCGCGGTGTTATGGACCAATATTCAAAGCGCCATTGCGGGCGCGGAACGCATTTTCGGGCTGCTGGATGAGACTACTGCAATACAGGATGCTCCGGATGCAAAAGCCCTGGCTCCCATCCGAGGCGAGGTAGAGTTTGTAGATGTAACCGCAGAATACGAAAAGGGTCAGCCTGTCCTTAAAAACATTAATTTTAAGGCACAACCAGGTCAAACAATTGCCATCGTTGGCCCAACCGGCGCCGGGAAAACCACTATTGTCAACCTACTTTCCCGGTTCTATGATGTCACCAGGGGTAAAGTCCTCATCGACGGAATTGACATTCGGACCGTAACGGCCGAATCCCTGCGCCGGCAGGAAGGTATCGTACTCCAGGATACATTCCTTTTTAGCGCCACCGTGATGGAAAACATTCGCTTCGGACGGCCGGATGCTCCCGATCAAGATGTGTTCGCTGCGGCAAAATTAGCCCACGCTGACAATTTCATCGAGCGTCTGCCACAGAAGTATGAGACCATCCTGGGAGAACGAGGCTCCGGACTCAGCCAGGGACAGCGCCAACTTCTAGCCATCGCCCGTGCAGCTCTGGCGGATCCTCGAATCCTTATTCTTGACGAAGCGACTTCCAGTGTGGACACCCGTACTGAGCGTTTGATCCAGGAAGCCCTGACCACACTCCTGAAAGGTCGCACAAGTTTTGTCATCGCCCACCGCTTGAGCACGATCCGCAATGCAGACATGGTTCTTGTGGTCAATGAGGGCGAGATTATTGAACGGGGCAAACATAAAGAACTTTTGGAGAAAAAAGGTTTTTATTACAACCTGTATATGAGCCAGTTCCGCCGCGATCCGCAATTTATCGAAGCCCTGGAACAAAATCA
>JBGOZL010000258.1:0-4419 GCA_041480185.1 Anaerolineae bacterium | reverse complement strand
CTTCCCATACTCCTCCACCAGCGTGCGAAAGTGCCCGTACGTCCATCTCGTCGCCTGCCCCTTGCCCACCATCACGATGCTGGCATGAGTGCGGTCAATCGCCCAGTCCAGAATGGCTCGCACCTGCTTGATGTTGCCGAGATCCAGTTCTATTTCTTCCTTATTGAACCGGCGGCGGATGATTGGCGTGAGAAGTTTAAAAAAGCCTTTAAGCTCCACCTCTGACGATTTGGATAGTCTTGTCCCACTGCCAGCTGACTCGAAGGTGTAGATACTTTTCCCTGTGCCAAACCCTGCGTCAATTGTCCATGCGACCTTTTTTTGGGGGTCGTATTCAGTTACTTCAACCTTCAAGTTACGTCGTTTGCCGCGCGATTCACTCACTGCTTCCAATATGGTGCCCAAACCAACCGGACCGTCTGAGGTTTGCTTCGCTTCGATAATGCCGGTGTCCCATTTGCTGGCATTCTCCACACTGGTCAGGAATTTCCAGACTTGCTCCTTAGGACGATTAATTACCTCACTACCTTCTACCTTGATCATATCAAGCCTCCATCTTGGTATTACACTGTCTTTCTTTTATCGAGCTGCCCAACTTTATTAAGAGCCGCCGTTTGAAGGTTCAATAATCAATAAGTCGTTTTGGTTGAATTATTAAATTAAATTAGACCTTCGTTTGATCTTCCAACAGGCGTTTAAGATTGTCGAGATCGCCTTGGCCATCTTTCTTTGCTCGTTGAAGAAGGATCGGCTGGATTAGTTTGAAGAAACCGCTGAATTCAACCCCTCCAATGAATGTAACCTTAGTTCCATTCTCGGCGGGTTCAAAGGCGTAGGAAACCTCAGCTTGTTGGATAAATTTTGCGGGGGTCATCAACTTAACGGTGACCTTTTTATTGGGCTCATATTCCGTGACCTTGTACTCTCGCACGGAGGTTCGTCCGAGAAACGGGCCAATATTTTGAAAGGTCGTACCCAAGCCTGCAGGACCTTCTGAAGTTTGCCTGGTCTCATGAACGCCGATATCCCATTTAGGAGTATTTTGAAAGTCGGTTAAAAAATTCCATACTTGCTCAATTGGCTTATTTATAGCAACACTATGTTCAACCTTCATCTTTTTCGCCTTCTCCTTATGTTCCGATGCCTTTCGGGGGATAAAATCTCATTAGCTGGACTACCAGATCACCATGAGCAGTCCTAATCATTTCCAAATTGTGATTTACTTACCATAATGCATGCACGTCCGCGCGGATGCGCCGATCGTAGATCTCGCTGATCTTATCCATGGTTAATTTCGAGAGGGGGGGCAGGTCCGCCGCTTTCAGGGTTTCTTCCACCTGCGCATGGCGCTTGGCCCCGGGAACGGCACACGTGACAGCATCGAACATCAGGATCCAGCGCAGGGCCATCTGTGCCATGGTCGTGCCCGCAGGCACCAGGCTGCGCAGCTCCTCCACCGCCTCCAACCCCTTGTCAAAATCCACGCCCGAAAACGTCTCGCCGCGGTCGAACGCCCTGCCTTGGCGGTTGAAACTGCGGTGGTCGTCCGCCTCAAACTTGGTCTTCCAGCTCATTTTGCCGGTGAGCATCCCGCTTGCCATTGGCACGCGTGCAATGACCCCGACTTTTCGTCGCTGGGCTTCCGGGAAGAAGTCTTCGATCGGGCGCAGCCGGAACATGTTGAAGATGATCATCACCGATTGCACCCCGGGGAATTGGATGGCTGCTTTGGCCTCGTCGATGCGCTCGACACTGACCCCGTAGTGGCGTATCTTGCCCTGCTTCACCAGCTCGTCGAGGATGCCGAATACTTCCGGGTTGTAGGTCTCGATGGGCGGACAGTGCAGTTGCATCAGGTCGATCGTTTCAGTCCCCAGGTTGCGCAGGCTGTTTTCCACAAATATCGACAGGTTGCGGCGGTTATAGCCGCGCGGGTCGGGGTTAACCCCCATCCCCATTTTGGTGGCGATGTAAAACGGCTCGTGCCGCTGGCGGCGTAGCTGCCCCAGCAAGGGTTCGCTGCCATATGCGTCGGCGGTGTCAAAGAAATTGACTCCCAGGTCGAGGGCTCGGTTCAGGACAGCCATGCTCTCGCGCCCATCCACCGCCCCCCACAAGCTTCCCATCGCCCAGGTCCCAAGGCTGATCGCTGAAACCTTCCAGCCTGTGCGTCCCAGTTCGCGATATTCCATATTGTGTCTCCTTCCTCCGATAATGCACTGTGGGTGCTTCCCCGAAGGGTTGTTTACCAATCGGTGACGTCCCTTATTTCACCCGTTCCGGTTCAGTCGTGAATGTGCTGGAACTTCTCGGGCGTGAACTTGGTTAATCGTATTGCACGGGATTTGGAACGCAGGTGCGGAGGGACCGCCAATAAAGCCATCGCCTCGTTCTCTGACTCGAGGATCGCCCAGCCTGAATGGATGCCGTCTTCGCAGCCCCAATCAAAGTTCATGACGTGCCCGTGAAAAATGAATTGCTCAACCACATGATGACAATCTTCGGGGGCGTGAGTGGATTCGACCAGGTAGCGGTTCATAAGTTTCGCCTCTTGAAATTTCCCCCGGCGACACCATTGCTACATGTGTCACCAGGGAGGGAATATTAATTGACTTCTACATTTGCTTTTCTTTGAATTCGATCACCACCGCATGCCCTTCCGTTTTTCCGATATTTAGCGCTGCATGCGGCCCCGCATTCATCCAGAATGCCTGTCCCGCCTTGAGCGGAACTTCCTGGGTGATGCCGTCGGAGCCCGTGAGGTTCAGGATGTAATCAGACAGGACATACACGACGTGATCGGGATGCCCGTGCATCTCCGCTTTCTGACCGGGTTTGAAGCGAACATCGAAAACCCGGGTTCGATCATTTTCGAGCACCAGCTTGTAAACGTCCGAAGCCACCCTGGTAGGGTCTGGCCATGCGGTCTTGCTCTTTTCAGTTAACATAGGTTTTTTCCTTTCGATACAAAGAATAAGAAACTTGCCCGAACCTTAAATCAATAGCATGTACTCTCAAAGTGGGGGACTTGCGGTCCCTCTTTCGACAATTATAAACCAATAAGATAATATTTGTCCAGTACAATTACATAATCTTTATCCCATTCCCTCAAAATTATCGTCCAAGTGTTAACCTTTTCCATCAACCTCCGGGATTTTCCAGCAATTCAGGGCCCTGCATTCCAATTCATCGGAATTGTGAATGGAATTCCCCGCTTCGCGGCACATTAGATCTTTAGAAATCTTCTTCCTGTTGGTGATATTGCTTTTTCCCCCCGCGCTGCTATAATTTATGTGAGTTCCTCAGCCGGTTGCCCCTTCGGGGGAGACTCCACGCAGTCGCATTTGCCCTAGGGCGGTCTTCGTGACGGAAATGGGGCAGGGGAGATGATCTCTTCCTTCCTTCTCGTACGCTCTGAGCTGATGAGTCCTTGGGAGAACCCGGGGTATAGAGAACCCAAAAAGATTTCGCAGGATACCATTTTTATCTGAGCAGTCGATGAATATATTATTGTGGATCGTCCAGGGGATCCTGGCGATCAAATTGGTCTCTGTTTCCTTCACCCATGCCTTTCGCCAATCCCTGCCGACCATGCGGGAAGCAATTCAAAGGCTCGGGAAAGCGTCCCGACCGATCCTCTCCCTGGTGGCAATTTCCACTTTCATTGGAGCCCTGGGATTGATCCTTCCGGGCATTTTGGGTGTTTTCCCGCGCATCACCCCGATCACGGCAGGCATCCTTTCCATAATGCTGTTGGTGTCACTTTTCTTTCACGTCAGGAGCCGGGAAAAACCAAAGATCTTCGTGAGCCTCGTCCTGTTTGCCCTGGGAGCCTTCGTGGCTTGGGGACGTTGGGTACTCGTTCCTTAATTTTCAACACCAGAAAGCATGGAAAACATCTTTAGCCGAACATCCTGCCCATTGATGCGGCAGACAATATCATAATGTTGATCCGCGGTCACTCGAAACTCCTATCAAACAGACAAATTACCCCTTGGGGCTGATCTGCTTAACAATGTAGGCAGCATCTGTCCCGACGCCTCCAAGCAGTGATGAAATTAACGCTGTCTGAAAGGGAAGGCCAACAAAGTACAGGTGAGGTGCGTTTGGGACAATTCCGCGCAAGTGACGGGGAAAGCCATGGTCGTCGAAAATTGGTAGGTTAATCCAGTGGAAATCTGGATGAAAACCAGTTGCCCAGATCACGCCTTCCAACGACAGGAGGCGTCCATCTTCGGTCTTTGCCTTGTCGGATTGGATCCCTAAGATGCGCGGTGTAAGTTCTATCCCTGCATCCGCAAGCTCCTGGCGTCGGGCACGACCAAGAGGGGTGCCATGCTGGCGCCCTTGGGCCATTGCTTTTCGCCCCATAGGAGTATTTACAGTCAGAATGTGGCTCATAAACCACCACATTAGTCG
>JBGOZL010000257.1:0-4427 GCA_041480185.1 Anaerolineae bacterium | reverse complement strand
GGAGAATCTGGCGTACTGGTCCCCGAAAAAAGCTGGCAGGCCGGTAAAACGAGCAGCAGGAGACCAAGCAGGAGAAGTGAGCTGAGACGCATAGGTAAGATTGTAACTGAAAAGAGCCGCCCCGGTCGTCTATTGTTACGACGTATTGTACATGGCCGACCTTCAATCAGGCCATGATAGCCTTGAGCTTTATTCTCTTTTTCTTCTGCGATCTTGGATTGCCTCTTTTGACTGTCTTGACTGGATTTGCTCGCGATATCCATGATCGTGATCGCGCAGTGTTTGAGTAGGATGAACAACTTTTATTTGAGAAATGCTCAACGCTATCTTATTAATTTGAGCAGCGGCCCAACATGGCGTCAAGCGGATAGCGGATTGCTCCGCAGTCACCGTGCCAAACCATTAAGAATCGTTACTCATAAATATGTCAATGCGATAAGGAATCTGACGCATTGAGACCATCGAAGCAAAAGCGGCTGAGTAATTTCGTTCCGACGCAGAGCATCACCCCCAAGGGGTTGCTCCGCGAGGAACGAGAAAAGCCATAAAAGGGACTGCCTCATTAACTTTCACTCTATGCAGCGCATCGCCGCCGCTCCCCATATGAGTCCCCTTACGGGGATGATATGTTTTACAAAGGACGGCGGCGATAGCACGAAAAATGCGCACAATTTATATTGTGCGCATTTATATTTCAAAATACTCTTTTCAACTCAACCCATCAATGGCTTTGTTCAGCAATTCCAGGAACCCCTTTGCATCATTTTGAAGGATGATTTTGGTACGCACAACGCGCGGCAGGCGCTGGAGCGCCAGGTAGCGCATGGCATGCTTGCGGAACAGGATCAGTCCCTTGTGTTCACCATAAAATTGCATATTGCGTTCCAGGTGCTGGTGCACCATCTGGCGCACCATCTCCGGTGTTACTTCCTCCCGGTCGAGGCGGGAGAAGATCCAGGGGTTGCCGATCGCGGCTCGCCCGATCATGACCGCCTCGCAGCCGGTATGCACTTTCATGCGCTCGATATCCGCGACCCTTTTCACGTCCCCATTGCCAATCACCGGTATCTTGACCGTCGCCTTGACTTCGGCAATGGCATCCCAGTTGGCCTCCCCGCCGTATCCCTGCTCCTGCGTCCGCCCGTGGACGGCGATCAGCGCGCCGCCATTCTCCTCAACAATGCGGGCGATCAATTTGTAGGTTCGGTTATCCTCCCAGCCCAGCCGGATTTTTCCGGTCACTGGCACGTCCAGCAGGGTGGTTAACTTCTGGAAAATGCGCGCCACCTTGAGCGGAGTGCGCATCAGTCCCACGCCCGCGCCACGGTTGGCAACCGTGCGTGCCGGGCAGCCCATGTTGATGTCGATGATGTCAGGCCGCTTCTCCATCACGCGCAGCGCCGCGGCAATGATCAGGTCCGGGTCGTCCCCGTATACCTGGATGACGAACGGTCGCTCCACTTCATCGTAAGTGAAACGTTCCGAGATATGCTCGAATCCGTGAATGATGAACTCGGCACGCGTGAATTCGTTATAACTCATCGCCGAGCCCAACCCACGGCAAATGGAACGGAAAGGCCAATCTGAGAACCCGTCCATGGGCGCCAGGATCGCATCGCCATAGACGGGAATATTTCCCACCCGGAACGTTGGCACTGTTCCGGGGAGAATTGAAGCGCTTGTATCGGTTTGCAGGACCTGCATTATTGAAATAGCTTTCGACTTCGGGAGTGGACAGCAGGAAAGCTGTCCGTCATCCTAAACAGTTTCCTTCTTCAAGCGGTCAACGAACTGCTTGCGGAATTTGCTCACCTTGGGCGCAATGACAGCCCGGCAGTACGGCTGGTACGTATTGTGAGCGAAATATTCCTGGTGGTAATCTTCAGCCAGGTAGAACTTGTCAAACGGCGTCACCTCGGTCACGATGGGGTCGTCCCAAATGGCAGCGCCTTCGATCTTCTTGATCACCTGCTCGGCTGCTTCCTTTTGCGCCTGATCATGATAGAAGATGGCTGAACGGTATTGCGTGCCCGCGTCCGCGCCCTGGCGGTTGAGCGTGGTGGGGTCGTGGATGGAAAAGAAAACCGTCAGCAGGTCGCTGTAAGAAAGCACCTGGGGGTCGAATGTGACCTGGACGACCTCGGCGTGACCGGTATCCCCGTCGCAGACCTGGGCGTATGTGGGGTTCTGTACCTTTCCTCCACTGTAACCCGATTCCACTGATACAACGCCTTTAAGCTCATCGAAGACAGCTTCCAGGCACCAGAAACAGCCTCCAGCAAGTGTAGCTACCTCATTCATACCCATAAAAACCTCCGGAAAGGGCGAGGCACTCCTTTCCAGTGAAGTGCCTCTCCATAATCTATTACGGAACCGGTTCTTCTTCCTTTTCGGGCTGCATCGCCCGTTTCAGGAATATATCTCCCTCCGACACCACCACCAGGATGATGTCGCCCTCGTGGAACGTCCCGGCAAGGAGCGCATCCGAGAGCGGGTCTTCGACCTTTTGCTGGATGACACGGCGTAAAGGCCTGGCACCCATCTCCTGGTCATAGCCTTGCTCAGCCAACAGGTCCAGGGCTGCATCGGTTGCCGTAAGGGTCACCTCGTGTTCGGCCAGCCTTTCGGTCACCTTGTTCAACTCCAGGTTGACGATCTGGCGGATATCATCCTTGTTCAGGGATCGGAACACGATGACGCTGTCCAGCCGGTTGATGAATTCGGGGCGGAAGACCTTCTTGAGTGACTCGGTCAGTTTCTTGCGCATCTCCTCGTATGAGGTGCGTTCCTCGGTTTTTTCATCGCGTTTGAGTTGAAAACCGAGCGAGGTTTGCTTCTTGATTTCCTCTGCACCAACGTTGGAGGTCATCACGATGATCGCGTTGCGGAAATCCACCGTGCGGCCTTTCGCATCCGCCAGGTGTCCTTCCTCCATGATTTGCAGGAGCATGTTGTGGACTTCTGGGTGAGCCTTCTCGACTTCATCGAAGACCACAATGGAGTATGGGCGGCGGCGCAATGCCTCGGTCAATTGACCGGCATCGTCGTAGCCGATGTATCCGGGCGGTGCGCCCACCAGCCGGCTGGCAGTATGACGTTCCATGAACTCGGACATATCCAGCTGGATCATGGCTTCCTCGCTCCCGAACATGAACTTGGCGAGAGTCTTGGTCAACTCGGTCTTCCCAACGCCGGTGGGACCCAGGAACATGAATGAGCCGATCGGGCGTTTCGGGTCTTTCAGTCCCGCCCGTGCCCGCCGCACCGCCTTGGCGATGGACTGGATGGCTTCTTCCTGCCCGATGATGGTCTTTTTTAGTTCCTCTTCCATCTTAAGCAGGCGTTTCGACTCAGCCTCGGCGATCTGCATGACCGGCACGCCCGTCCACATGGACACCACTTCGGCAATGTCCTCTGCTGTAACCACCGGGCTCTTGGCGCGTTCCCAGCTTGATTTCATTAATTTAAGCTGCTCGTTCAGGTCAGCTTCCTGGGCTTCCCAGTTGCGCACGTCCTCGGCCTTGCCTTCTTCCTGGGCCAGGGCGCGGTTGGCGCGCACCAGCTTCAGTTGTTTGTAAATATCCTTCGCTGACGTGGATGCACCTGACTTGTACATACGAACGCGCGAAGCAGACTCGTCGATCAGGTCGATCGCCTTATCCGGCAGGAAGCGGTCTGATACGTAACGGGCTGATAGCTGGGCTGCCGCATCGAGCGCCTCGTCTGAGATGACCAGGTGGTGGTGCTCTTCATACATCTTGCGGATGCCCTTGAGAATTTCAATGGTCTCGTCAACGGACGGTTCTTCCACAACGATTGGCTGGAAGCGTCGTTCGAGGGCGGCGTCGGACTCGATATGCTTGCGGTATTCGTCCAGCGTGGTGGCGCCGATGCACTGCAGCTCACCACGCGATAGTGCCGGTTTTAAAATGTTGGCTGCATCCACGGCAGAGCCGGCCGAACCAGCTCCCACCAGCATGTGGAACTCGTCGATGAACAGGATGGACTTGGTTTGTTTTAATTCGTCGATCACTCGCTTTAGGCGTTCCTCGAACTGGCCGCGGTACATCGTCCCGGCCACCAGCGAACCCACATCCAGCTTGAGTACGCGTTTGTTGAGCAGCGGCGCGGGGACATCGCCATCGGTGATGCGCTGGGCCAGCCCTTCGACGATAGCGGTCTTGCCAACGCCCGGTTCGCCGATCAGCGCCGGGTTGTTCTTGGTGCGGCGCGCCAGGATCTGGATGACGCGCTCGATCTCGGTCTGGCGACCAATCACCGGGTCCAGTTTGCCCTCTTCGGCCAGGGTGGTCAGGTCGGTCGCCAACTGGTCCACCAGCGGGGTCTTGGGCTCTTGCTTGCCGCCCGGCCTGGCCGTCTCCGGGACGGCCGAGGTCTGGGACCCGCCACTTTCCTGCAAGACACGG
>JBGOZL010000256.1:0-4441 GCA_041480185.1 Anaerolineae bacterium | reverse complement strand
ACGCCCTGGTCAATTATTGCGCGACCTTTTTGAGTCAGGGTCAGTTGTTTCGCACGCCGATCATCAGGATCCTCGGTCCGTACGATCATCCCCAACTGCACCAACCGGTCCACAGCCTGGCTGGCGGCAGCGTTGGTAACTCCGAGCTGTTCACCGACTTCCGAGACGCTCGTATTTCCTCGATGGACCAGGCGCATCAATATGCTGATTTGGGAGAACGATAGCCCGGTCGTGAGCATAAATCTACTGAAGTCCCGCATGGAACGCTGCATGAAAACTTCTGACCATTCACGTATCGCATCAGTTAATACTTTAGTTGGTGACATAATAAACATCCTTGATTAGTTAAGCGACGTTGAATATATCCTCAAGTTAAGTTATTGTCAAGATACTGACAGATAAGCAAATGGCAATAAATTAAATATAGTACCCTTTTTTTCCCCAAGCGGCCCTTTATATCGGAAAAATACTAAATCTCGCCCAATATGAAGGGTGCTTTTCTATAAATATTTATTGGCACTATTCTGTAAGGGGAACAAGAAGCAAAGGAATTTGGGTTCTGCGAGCCACACCAGCAGTTACACTCCGGTTCCAGAATGCATCCAGGCCGACGCGTCCATGTGTGCCAAAAATGATCAGGTTCGCTTCATTATTTTCAGCGGTTTTGGAAATGACCGGAGCCGGGTCACCCCTCGCAATTTCAGCGGTGGCGCTGAGTCCAATGCTTTGAAATTCATCAAGGTGGGCCTGGAAATGTTCCCTGGCGAGCTCTTCGGCTATATCAAGGTAGGCGGTAGTGGTGGCAGGCATCAGATTCCCGGATGCAGCCTGCTCGCCTGATAAGGTTCCCAGGGTCGGGATGACGCATAGGATATCCATTTGAGCTTTACAGGCTTTTGCCAGTTGCCTTGCGATCGGGATGGCTTTATCGTGGATGGACTCGTTATCCAGAGGGACAAGAATCCGTTTTATCTTAAATGGGGTCGGAAATTCAGTCGGCTTGATCAACATGACCGGTGTACCGCTGGCAGCGGCTACCTGTTGGGCGATATTTCCAAAGAACAGGTCGTGCATCCCGCCGTTGCCATGAGCACATAGCAAGATCAGATCAGGTTGGAACTCATCTGCGGAATGGTCGACGATACTGCGCGCCACATCGGCAACAGCAGCTGTATGGACGTGCCAATCCACTTTGACTTTTGGAGGAAATGCATTTTTGGCTGTCTCAGCGAGGTAAGCTTCGGCTTCTGCTGAGTCTGTCAGGTGGCGGTCGCGATGCACTTCTTCCGGAGCATCTTGCTCGATTACATGCAGAAGAGTAACTGGTGCCTTTAGAGTTTTTGCCAGGGAGGCCGCGACGGGTAGTGCGGACTCTGCCAATTTTGAACCATCCAAAGGAACTAATATGTGCTTGAACATAAGCCTATCTCCCAAAGAACGTCTGATAAAGCAGAAAGAAGTTGAGAGCGAGGATCAGCACGGCGGATAAACTTGCCAAAAGGGTTGTGAGGAGTTTGTTTACCAGCCCACCCATCAGGCTTTTTTTGCTGGTGAACATAACCAGGGGAATGACAGCGAACGGCAGCCCGAATGAGAGCACCACTTGACTGATCACCAGTGTGCGGGTCGGATCCAGGCCGATGAAAATGACAATCAAGGAAGGGATGATCGTAACGACCCGTCGAATCCAGGGGGGAATGTGATAATGCAGGAAACCCTGCATGATCACCTGCCCTGCCATGGTCCCGACAGATGAGGATGACAACCCCGATGCGAGCAATGCCACCCCGAAAACGACCCCCGCGGCGCGGCCAAGTAATGGCTGGAGGGTCAGGTATGCCTGTTGGAGAGTTCCAACGCTTTGCCCGCCAGCATGAAAGGCTGCAGCCGCAGTGATGAGCATTGCCGCATTAACACTGCTGGCAATTACCATGGCTATGACCACATCGATGATCTCAAAATGAAAAAGTCGTTTCTGTTGTTCTGGCTTTTTAACTATCACCCGTCCCTGGGTTAAAGCGGAATGGAGGAAGATTGCATGCGGCATGACCGTGGCTCCCAGGATGCCTGCCCCAAGCAGGATACTCTCTGAGTTGGTGAAGCGAGGGACGAATGTGCTGTTTACGATAGCCGGCCAATCTGGGTGCCCGATGAACATCTCGATTACGTAACTAATTGCAATAACCGCCAGGAAGCCGGTGATGACCGCTTCCAAGGGACGAAAACCAAAGCGCTCCAGGCTGAGGATCACGAATGTAATTGCAGCGGTCAACAAGCCGGCAATCCAGAGTGGAAGATTAAAAAGCAGGTTTAGGGCAACTGCCGCCCCCAAAAACTCTGCCAGGTCGGTGGCCATTGCGACCAGTTCCATTAAGACCCACATGGTCAGAACTACGTGGCGTGGGAATCGTTCGCGGCAATGCTCGGCCAGGTTCTTGCCGGTGGCGATGCCGAGCTTGGCAGAAAGTGCCTGCAGGAGCATGGCCATTAGATTGCTACCCAGGATGACCCATAGAAGTTCGTAGCCGAATTGAGCACCACCCTGAATATTGGTAGCGAAATTGCCAGGATCCACGTAAGCTATACTGGCGATAAAAGCCGGACCGAGGAATGGTAAAAGGCGGTTGAACCAGCTCTTTTTACTCCTGCCTGAAAGGACAGCCTTGGCGTCCCGCATTGTCGAGTCGGTATTAGATAGTCTGCTTCGAGGGGATTTTGATGAACGTTTCGACGATGCCATAAAAAGCATTTTACACTATTATAAAAAAACCGAGTCATGAGACTCGGCATTGTTCAATGCCTCAACCTTTGACGATGGGCGATAGCTGATTCAGCACTGCAACAAGCGCAAGTGCGGCGTGGTTAGCGGCGAACCTGGAATTTTTCATTATCCGGTTAAATTGGAAAATGATCTTAGGATGACGCAGAGCCATCGTGAACAACTTTCCGATCCGGAGATTCTCATTTTCGTCCATTGCAGCCTCGAGGTCGATCGGAATGGGAGCTTGAGGTCCATCGCTGATCGATCGAATGGACAACAAGGGTATGCCTTGATTGGCAGCGATTTGCGCAATGCCTGCTGTCTCCATTTCCAGGATCGGGTGGGGTATTTCCTTCGTTTCCTCTAGGGTAATTTGTGTCCCATGTGTGGTGATGGCAGTCCCAGTAAACAGGCGGGCTTGGTCTGGCTGCAAAGCTTTAGCTACCGCCTCCCGTGCCGCATCGGATAAAGAAGCAAGTGGACAAAACCGTCCAGGCGTCCCCTTGTCTAAAAGGCAATATTTGCTCGATGCGACTACGTCGCCAATTTTAAGGTCGGCATTAACTGCACCTGCAATACCGAAAGAAATCAACACCAGTGGACTTGCCTCCTCAAAAAGAATACGCGTGGCATCCGCGGCACGTTTTGTACCCATTCCGGACGTGATCAAAACGCAATTTCGGTTCATGGATTGGAAATTAAAGCCACGATAGGACCCGAGGGAGATGCGTTTCCACCCTTTGATGAGCTGTAAAAGCGCCACGCTCTCCTGATTCATTGCGGCGATCAGTCCGATTGTCTCCATTTACCCATGTCCGTTCATCCGCTGGAATATTTGCTCGGATTCCTGTCGAGTTCCCTCGCGCAGACCCTGTGCCTGCCCAATGGCTATTTCGTAATCGTCCTTCGCCAGGTCCACCAAGGTTGCTTTGGCAACTTCCGCCGCGGGAATCCCTCGATATTCCTGTTTTCTCCTATCATGCGCTCCTCGGTCGAGTTCAGTGTTCACGGTGGGAGGAATGACCTCAAAAACTTTAATACTGGTCTTGCGCAGTTGGTACCGGAGTGACCAGGTAAATGAATGGATGGCTGCCTTGGTGGCGCAATAGATGGGCACGATGGTCAATGGAATAAAACCCAAACCAGATAAAATGTTTACGATAGCCGATTCCCCAATTTTCATCAAATGATGGATAAACATGGCAGTGAGTTGAACAGGCGCGCTGAAATTAATTTGAATTTCGTCTTCGCCATGCATCAAGTCTGTTGCCCCTTTCGTAGAGTCAACTTCCCGCTGGATACCTGCGTTATTGACCAGGATATTCAGTTCGGGATAATTCGAGGTCATCCTTTCAAACAGGACTTTCCGTTCTTTTACCTCGGCTACATCGCACACCTTGATTTGAATCTGGGGAAATTTATCTTTCGCCAGAAGCAGATTCTCCTTTCGTCGTCCGCATTTAATGATCCGGTTACCATCCTTTAATGAACAATTCAGCCGGGGCTAGACCAATGCCCGTAGCTCCTCCCGTGATCAAGATTGTTTTGCCAGTCGTTTTCATCGATACCTCCAAATGGATTGTTGCTGGTTTACATGGTTTGTATAAATAGCTCATGCTTATTTACTAATATGCTTGCTCCCGCTCTTTGGACATGGATGACTAGCTCTGTAGCTCCTTT
>JBGOZL010000255.1:0-4452 GCA_041480185.1 Anaerolineae bacterium | reverse complement strand
ATGCAGCCGTTGGCCAGGTCATCGGGTGACTGCCATTGCATCAACTGTGAGAGTTTGACACCCGAAGCATTGTCCATGATCGGATCGAAAATTACCAACAAAACGCGTGTGGTCACAATCCTTACAGGTTCAAGGGTGTTATCGGGGGGAACAACGTGGACCGGGGTGGGAGGTTTTGACTTGCCAAACAGCCGGAGGAGCCAACTCAGAAATGACGGTTTGAAGATACCAGAAGGATTCTTCATTTCCTGTCAGGGCACATTGGTGGCATAGAATATTTGAGACCCTATGCTGAAGAAAATATTCCGGTTCGGGCTGATGGTCATGGCTGTGGCAGAACCAGTGAACAGAGTATTGGTTTGCTCCACACCAGCCCGGAACTGGCCGCGTAACTCGAGTGAATCCGAACGCGGACTAAAGTAGTAGACAGCCCGGGTGAGGGGTTCAAGCAGATAAAGGAGCGGATCGGGTGCGGTTGCGAAGGACATTTGATTAAATACGGCATCGGTGATACTGGGACCGGGCTGACGCTCCGGGCGGTTATCGACAAAGGTGACCGGATCGGCGCAGCGCAAGGGGACTCCCTCAAAATGACTCGCCGGGCAAGCCGTGACATGTCCGTCTTCAAAAAGAATGTACAGATCAGAATTATTGGCAGCCAGGTCGATGGAGGTGCTCATGCTCTGAGGTACCTGCTGCCCGAAGAATAGGGTGGGAGAATCAGTGAATTTGCCCGAGGTCCCCTGATATGACCAAATGTTGTTCCCCTGGGGATCGAGCACATAAAGAAACTTACCATCGGTATCCAGGGTAAAAGCCGTGATTTCCTGCCAACCAAGTGGAGGCGGGCTGAGAGGCACTGCCTCCGGCGTCATGTTGAAACCACAATATAGAAGCGTTCCATTGGCATCGATTCCCATGACGCGGGCATTGTAATCATTGCTCATTTGGAGGGCTTCAATGTCTATTAATTTCCCCACGGTGAGGGTCCCATACTGCCCTGGGCCGCAGACAAAATTGGTATCAACTTCATATCCCTGGCTTCCCAGGGTTGCGCGTATCACGCTCCCACGTGTGGCGTCCAGCAGGTAAAGGTCCGTGTTGGTGGCAGTCATCCTATCAATCTGCAGAGTGCGGTCCAAACCTCCAACGATGGCTGCGCTGAAATTCAGGCGCACAATGCTATCCAGGTTATCGAGGGCAGTCTGTGCCTCTTGCCGCAAGTAAAGCGAATCTTGTGTGACCTGGTATCGATCAGAGAGATCGAGGTAATAAAGAGTGCTGTCCCAGGCACGGCGCACTTCGATCGGGTCGGTCTGGCCGTGGGCTTGTGCAGCCTGGACCAAAGCCATATTGTAATAATCCTGGTACTGGGTAACCCGTCCATAACGCGCATATACTAAGCCCGCAATTGTCACCACAATCACCGGAATGGCAATCGCAATAAATGCGAGACTTGAACCATTATCCTGTGATTCGGCATCATTCGAATCTGGTAAAAGATTCGGCAGGAACTTTCCTAAGCTATTTGAAATCTTCTGGGTAGCCGACCGCATCCCAAGGATGATGTTTGCCAACCCGCGGTAGATGCCCTTGCGGTGGGTGATCGGGCGCTTGATCTCCGGCAGTTCGCCAGCGGCGCGCCCGGACACAAAACGCCCGGTCTGTGCAGCAGGACGTGAGACAGTCGTTTTCGAAAGGGTCACCGATGGAGAGACCGGTTTGGCCGAGTCATTCCGGACTCTTGGCCGGTTTACCGTAACGGGAGTCTCGGAGTTCTTGGTGGAAGGTTCGGTCTTCGGCGTGCCCGTCGATGGTTCTTTCCCCGATCCAGATAACATGCGGGCAAAGCGGCTGGCGGGATGCCCACTATCCACCTGGGATGTGGGAATGACCGGAAGGGGAACAGGTGTGGAGTCTAGAGAGGCAGCAAGGGAAAGTTCAGATGGCTGATCCAAAGGAACCGGTTGACTTCCCGGGACAGCCGCGTCTGGAGTTGGGGAGGAGGTAGGTTTGGCGGTATGCTCTGTAAAAGCGGTCTGGCGTTTTGCAGCCGCGGCGTCGGTGGCTGGCGCGGGCATGGCTTTCAGGACGTTCAAAAACCCTTTCCCATGCTGCACCTGAACCAGTACCGCATTTAAATCCTCCGTGGTGATGGTGAGCAATTCGCGACGCAGGGTGTCGGTGGTGGTAAGAGTTTTTCCCAACAGGGCGGTCTCCCAGCCGGAAGGCAGGTCGGCACACATCACAAACTGGTCACCGGGATTCAGTTCGAGTTGTGAGAGATAGAGAGGGGTAGCCTGGCCAATGCCCAGACCGCGCCCCGAAATTTGGGCGTCGTGAACATGGCGAGCATCTTTCCCTGTTAGATGGAAAACATGCGTAGGACCGCACTGGGCAAATACTAATTGCGAACCATGCAGCACACCCAAAATCATCCGGCCGATGATGTACTGACCCTTGCTGGTGGTGCGCAAATTACGGTCCACCAGCAACTGATTGAGAGTCTCAGCAACGGAGCGGATGGCAGAAGTTACCGAACCAGCGGTTTGATAAAACTGCCGACTCATCTGGGCGGCAGTCTGGTTATATTCGCTTGCAGAAAAGGGATCGTTTCCGGAAAAAGCAAGGTACGTGATCAGGCGGTCATTCTCGCGCCCGCGGGCAGTGCGGTGCGGGGGCACCATTGTCAGCAAGCCGGGTAATTGCGGCCATTCTTGGCCTTTAATCCGATAAAACGGGAGAAGGTTGAGATCGAAAGCGGCAGTCACCCCCACATTATACTGGTAAAATCTCCGTATGGAATTTACCCTTTATCGCACCTTTAAAGACCTCGAGCCACTGGCGGCGGAATGGAACGAGCTCTTGAAAGAATGCTTCACCCATGTGCCCTTTCTGCGCCACGAATACCTGCACGCTTGGTGGGAAACACGCGGTGGAGGCGAATGGCCGGATTCGGACCTGGTAGTTATCGCTGCTCATGTGGACGGGCGGCTGGCCGGGGTGGCACCGCTTTTTTCTACGAAAAATCGAGACGGTGCCCACGCGCTCCTGCTGCTCGGGAGTATCGAAATATCGGATTACCTTGACCTGATCGTCAGTCCGAAAGATTTACCAGTTTTTTTACCCGGTCTGCTGGATTTTCTCGGTACCACCGGGCCCGCAGGGCTGAGCACACCTGCCCCGGAAGCCGGGTCGCAGCCCTGGCAGGTGCTCGACTGGCAAAATCTCCCAGAAACCTCGCCTACACTCCAAGTCCTTAAATTCGAAGCAGAAAAAATAGGCTGGAGTTTCACCCAGGAACGGACCTATCACACCCCATCCATTCCCCTGCCGGGCGACTTTGAAACCTATCTCTCCAATATCGACAAAAAGCAGCGACACGAAATCCGGCGCAAAATGCGCCGAGCCGTGGAAAGCGGCAGCGATGTACGCTGGTATATTGTTAAAGATGAAGCGACGCTCGAGGCAGAGGTGGATGCGTTCCTGGTAATGATGGCGGAGGAGCCGGACAAGGAAAAATTCCTGACCGAGGCAATGCGCCAGCAGATGCACCTTTCAAGCCGGGCTGCTTTCGAGAACGGCTGGCTGCAACTGGCTTTCCTTGAAGTTGATGGACAGAAAGCTGCCGGCTATCTCAATTTCGATTACCTGAACCGCATCTGGGTTTATAACTCCGGAATAGAACGGCGCTACCTGGAATTAAGCCCAGGCTGGGTGCTTCTGGGTCATCTCCTGCAATGGGCCAACGAGAACAAGCGCGCCGAGTTTGATTTCATGCGCGGGGACGAAGAGTACAAGTACCGTTTCGGCGGCGTGGACCAGTTCGTAGTGCGCGCCCAAGTGACCCGCTAAAATGATTTCCCCCGAATTGCTTCTGGATACACGTGTCGACCTTGGCGAAGGTCCCGCCTGGGACGCAATGAGAAACCGACTCTACTGGGTGGACATCCACGCTGGAGTTTTGCATATATTTCATCCGGAGGACGGGACAGATATCAGGATCAACCTGGGAGAAACGGTTGGTTGTGTTGCCCCATGCCAAAGCGGTGACTTGATTATTGCTCTACCTGGCAGCTTCGCGACCTTGAATCTGATCTCCCAGAAACTGACCCGGCTTACGATCTTGGAGCAGCATCTCCCCAGCAATCGATTCAACGACGGCAAATGTGATCCGGCCGGTCGTTTCCTGGCCGGGACGATGGACAACGCAGAAAAAGAAGCCTGCGGCTCACTCTATTCCTTTTCTTCCAACGGCTCGCTGAAAACTTTGCTGAACGGAATTCGCATCTCCAATGGCATAGCATGGAGTCCCAACTACAAGACCTTCTACCATATCGACACACCCTCACGCCAAATCACCGCGTTCGATTATGACCTGGCAACCGGCGAAATCGACAACCCGCGCCTGGCGATCGCAATCCCACCCGCTTTGGGCTGGCCGGACGGGAT
>JBGOZL010000254.1:0-4465 GCA_041480185.1 Anaerolineae bacterium | reverse complement strand
TTCCCCTTACAACACTTACATTTATCCCGGCCTGCCGCCCGCACCGATCTCGAACCCCGGCCTGACTGCAATGGAAGCAGTAGCCCATCCGGCAAATAGCAATTATTATTATTTCCAGGCAAAATGCGACGGGTCCGGCCTGCACAACTTTGCTGAAACCTTTGAACAGCACCAAAAGAATTATTGCCCCTAGGTGCTATTTTACGAGTATGGAGAGACAGGGGGTCAGGTTATGCTTGTATTGGAGAGGATATATTTCTCCAAATGGTCAATGGCCACTTTTTGCTCATCGATGAGGGACCTGACCAGATCGCCGATCGTGACGATCCCGATCAGGTGGTTTTTATACATGACAGGCAAGTGGCGCACATGTCTGGCGGACATTAATGCCAGTCCCTGTTCGACGGTATTGTCCGGCTCGATAAATATGGGCGGCGATGACATGATTTCACTGACCCGCATCACCTTTGAACTCTTGCCGAGTAGGATCACTTTGCGGGCATAATCCCGTTCGGAAAAGACCCCGACCAGCCTTTTACCGTCCACGACCAGTAAGGCACCCACATCCTTTTCAGCCATGACCTGCAGGGCGTCGAAAACACGCGTTGCCGGGGTGATCGTCCAGGTCTGGCGCCCCTTCTTCTTCAGGATTTGACGAATTGTTTGCATGACGCCTCCATTTAGCGAACGTTGGGATGATTACCAAAAATTATAGTCAGTATTTAATTGGAATCAAGTGGCAAATTTGCCTTTCAGGGCTCCATGCGTTTCGAGACATAAATATCCGCTTCCAGCATTGTGCTTAGATCCTGCGAATAGTAATGGTGAACGAAATACAGGGTTTTCCCATTACCGCTAAGGGATGGTTCTCCGGCGAAGGTGGAGATGATTTCCTCGGACGACCTCCACGACCCATCCAGCTGACGCAGTGACCGGAATATTGCCGGACCTGGCCTGCCCTGGTTACTCTGTCCGTTGAACCACAACTCCTGCCCATCGGCGCTGATATCCGGCCAGCCCTCATCTGCCGCGGTATTTACTGTGGGACCAAGGTTGACCGGTTCTCCCCAACCGGCAGTGGTTTTTCGCGAGACCCAAATGTCGAGGCCGCCGAATCCTCCGGGGCGCGCGGAATGGAAGAACAATTCCTGCCCGTCAGCGGTGATGTGCAGCTCACCGATTTGGTACTCGTCTTGTTTTAGCTCATCGCCGGCATACTGCCAGTCCTGCCAAGTCCCATCCCTGTATTTTGCACTGAACCACTGGATGCCGGTATACCCTTCCCTGGTTGTACAAAAATACATCAGGTCGCCTGGTACGAACTCGCATCCGTCGAGCGCCAGTATTCCCGGGTTTTCCAACCGGACGCGCACCGGTTCGCTCCAGCTATCCCTGCTGAGGTGCGCCACCCAGATACCTGTCACACCGTCCAGAAGCTGTTTCTCTGCCGGGATGCCGACATCCGGGGTGAAAAAGAAGTAAAAAGTATTTCCATCCTGAGTGATGAATGGACTGTCCTCAGCTCCGGCTGTGTTGATCGGACCGGGCATCGGCACCGGCTGGCTCCAACCTGCGGCTGCGCTTGGAGGCCAGAAATCGTCGGCGGGTGTTACCTTGACAGCATCCGCTGGGATGGCGGAGAGGCGGTCCGCTACTGAAGTTGGCATGACTGCCGGAGTTGCCTGTCCGCACGCCATGGTTGCCAGGATGATTGCCAGGAGGGGAAGCGTAAATCGTTTCATGGAACCATCATTGGTTGGAAAAATAATCCTCCGAACTAAGGACGAGACCACTATCCGGATGGCGAGTATTACGCAAATCAAGACATTGGTGTGGGCGGTTCTTCAGGCAATTCCGGGTTTATTTTACCCTTGACATAGTATGAGCCTATCCAGGCTCCCAGACCCAGTGCGCATAAAATAATACCTGGTACGATGATCCAACCGGATAGAGAATGAATGATGGAACGGAGCAATTCCAGTCCGATGCTGGGGATGGCTGCCGGGATAAAAGCAGGAATTCGCGGGGCAATGAACCAGGTCCAGGTGGATTTAAAAGCCGGGACTATGAATATTCCGAATAAGAGGGTGATTGTTCCAGCAACGAAAAAGGGAATGCCCCACCATCGCATCCAACTTTTAAGGTTGCGCACCGCGAAAAGTGTAACCAGCAGCAATAACACCAGTGGGATGAGCAGACTCAGGCGCATGACCAGCCTGATGGTTCGCAGGGTGGAAATCGGGTCCGCACCAAATGGTCCGCTCCCTGGTATAGGCGTCCCGGGGGCAGGCGGCTTGATGATGAATGCCTTATCTGGAATATGGGGGACTACAGAGTTCAAAAGATCCGGTAACAGTGCGGTTACAACAGGAAGCACTTCCTCTGGTGGCTTGCAAAAAACCATGCCCCCACTACTCGTTCCTAAAAGTAATTGGGAAAGGTCCTGATCGTTACAGGGTGGTTGTGAGTTTAACAGTTGCAGGAATAGATCTGCACCCGACTGCCCCAATAGCCGTTGTTTCAGGGTATCCAATGGGACATAAACTGAATCCACCTCGCCAGTAAGATAGGCAAACATCTGGTCGATAGTGCTCTCGGTCATGGATTTCAGGTTATCGGGAGGAAGAACAATCGAAAGGAAGGCTTGCCAGTCTGCCGCAGTGAGGTTCTGCATAAAGAGTGGCATACCGCTCCCGCTATCCCCTGATTGTAGGTTGGCTGCCTGCCCGGGCCCATATTGGTCCAGGCAGGGTTGAGCAAGATGAAGTTCTGCACTGGTCGGGCTGCGAATGCCGCTTCCGATCGCTTGGTATGCGGCTGTTCCCAGGGCTTTCTTCAGGCAGATCTGTAATTCAGAAGAGGTTCCATCTATGCTGCAAGTTAGTTGATTTTGGTCGCATGGACCGATCATAAAACTGGTGGTGATCGCTGTCCCAACTATCTCAGGTAGGCGACCATATATATTTAGTTCCACCATGGCGTTTTTGTACAGCCTGGAATTAAACACCTGCCCGTTGAGGGTGGTCAACAGAATGGCTAAAAGGGTGGTAATCACGAACAGGAATGCAAATATTGCAGCGATGACCCTGGCAATCACGGATAAGAATTTGCGCACGGTTTCCACCTTCGGGTCAAGTTATTAACCAGGCGTGTCTCATTTGATAACCCCGGACACGGAGGCAGGTTGTATACTTGGGAGTCGTTTTTGACCCCCCCACTACTCCTTCTCGCCGACAATTTCGACATAGTCCAGGGTAATAGTGTTTTCCAGCGCCCCCCCCAGCAGGCTTATGAGTTCCGAGGTGCAATTGGCTTTTTCTTCCGCGTCGCGGCGGCTCCAGGTGCGGCTCTTGATTTCAAGATAGTAGCCAAGGTCGGGATTTTCGACTCTGTCTAGGTTGATGAAAAACTCCTCGTTCTTATAACGCACAAGCCATCGCAGGCGGTTCTTGTCAACGGCAATTTCACTGGTTGGCTTGAAGTACTCACGGTAGAAGCGCAGACTGTTGGCTGCTGGGGCAAAATATCGAATCCGGCTCAGCAGCACATCGTGGGCGAAGTCACCTTCGCGGGAGGGACCGATGAGGGTCAATCGGCCGCGCACGCCGGTAATCTGCTCCTTCTCGTCGATCATCTCATCTTCACGGTAGCGCAACCTGCCCTGCGCCGGGTCGGCAAAGGTGAAATAAATATCGTGCTGGTGGTAATGCTTTTTGACCAGGATATCGATGCTTGTCTTTTTGATGGCTTTCAGCACGGGAGCCGGGTCTTTCAACTTAACTTTGACCTGAACCTCGAATGATTCCTCTTCTGCTGAACCGCCCAGCGCTACCAGTTTCGAAAAGACCGATTGCTCCCTTGCCAGCAGGAAAACGTCAATTTTCCGGGCATACTCCTGCGCGAAGAGCTTCAATTCATTTTCGTCGAGTGTTAGCAGCTCGCGGTTGTGCATCAGCCATTTGCCGTTCACCATGACGTCGCTTACGTCCGTGGCTTTCCCGGCATATACCATTTGCGAGTAGATGTTATCAGCGTCTCGTCGAAAGCGCGGCGAATTGTGAAGACCTGAAATATCCACCAGGATCAGGTCGGCCCGCTTGCCCGGTTCCAGGGTCCCGGTAACGGGTCCGAGGTGCAGCGCCCTTGCCCCCAGGCGGGTGGCCATCGTCAGCGCAGTTACAGCCGGGAGTGCTGTCGGGTCGTTGCTGACGGTTTTCGCCACGAAGGCAGCCAGGCGAACTTCTTCGAACATATCCAGGTCGTTGTTCGAGGCGGGTCCGTCCGTCCCGATGCCGACATCCAGGCCCAGGTCCAGCATTTTCTGTACAGGGGCAAACCCCGAGGCAAGTTTCAAATTTGAGGAAGGGTTATGGGCTACCCCCGCCCCCGCATGCAGCAGGGTGCGCATTTCCCCATCGTCAATGTGTGTGCAGTGGGCTGCCAATACTTTGGCATCGAACAATCC
>JBGOZL010000253.1:0-4468 GCA_041480185.1 Anaerolineae bacterium | reverse complement strand
TGGGTTACGAGCCAAAAGGGCAATTTGTCCCCTCGCCATTACACAGTCCCTTCGAAAAGGAATTGTCTACCCTGCTTGAGGCGGCAATTTCCTGCAACAATGCTCGTATTAATCCTCCCTCACCCGAACACCCCGGCTGGACAAGCCTGGGAGATCAAACCGAAGCAGCGCTCAAGGTTGCTGCATTAAAATATAACATTAATGAAGACAGCGTTTCCATTCAATTACCGCGAATCCACGAAATCCCATTTGATGCCCGGCGGAAACGGATGACAACAATTCATAGGGAAAGAGGGAAGGAAATCGCGCTGACAAAAGGTGCCCCCCGCGAGGTATTAGCACTCTGTTCACATATCCTAGTTGATGGGGAGACTAAAGTCCTTAATGAAACACTCCGAACGGAGATTTTAGCAGCAAACGACGATTATGCCCGCCGAGCCTTGCGTGTTTTGGCATTTGCCCGGCGCAACCTGCCTCCTCGTTCGGGTACTTATACGTCCGAATCTGTTGAATTCGAACTGACTTTCCTGGGACTAATGGCCATGATGGATCCTCCGCGCCCCGAGGTGGAACAAGCCGTAAAAGTATGCCGCCAAGCCGGAATTCGCATCGTAATGATCACAGGAGATTATGGTCTCACCGCCGAATCACTAGCGCGGCGTGTAGGCATGGTTACCACCGTGAACCCCCTCATCGTGACCGGTGCCGAACTTGACACGTTGAGTGAGCTAGAGCTGCAGAATCTAATAACCAAGGAAATAATCTTCGCCCGGATGGCTCCAGATCACAAGCTTCGATTGGTTTCAGCTTACCAGGCTCGCGGTGATGTAGTGGCAGTGACCGGTGATGGTGTAAATGATGCTCCCGCACTGCGTAAAGCAGATGTGGGGATCGCCATGGGGGTCATTGGAACGGACGTGGCTAAAGAAGCCGCGGATATAATATTGACTAATGACAATTTCAGCTCCATAGTCGCTGCAATCGAAGAAGGTCGGGCCATTTATGACAATATACGAAAATTCATCACTTATATTTTTGCCAGCAATATTCCGGAGGTATTACCCTTCTTGTTAACCGGAGCAATTGGCATCCCACCTGCGTTAACAGTACGGCAAATCCTGGCCATCGACATGGGAACAGACATTCTCCCCGCTCTGGGATTGGGCAGCGAAAAACCTGAACCTGGCATCATGACCGTTCCCCCTCGCTCATCCTCTCATGTGTTATTAGACCGGGGCTTGCTGACGCGTTCGTTCCTCTGGCTTGGGCTGATTGAAGCTGGGTTATGCTACCTCGGTTACCTTTCCACTTATTTACTCTCGGGAAACGTCAGCTTATTAAATATTTCCTTTTTGAACAATATCCATTGGCCATATCTTTTAAATATATCCGGGGACGTCAATGGGGTGGCAAGTACAGTTTTCCTGGCAGGTGTAGTTACCGTACAAGTTGGCAACGCTTTTGCTTGCCGGACATCCAAGGCACATACCAGACAGCTGGGCTGGGTGAGCAATAAAACACTTTTAGGAGGCATCGCCCTTTCACTTGTGATTATTGCCGGCCTGGTCTACATTCCTCCATTAGCTGATGCTTTTGATAATGAGGTTTTCCCAATGGTAATATGGATAGGACTTTTAATGTATGCCCCAGTGTTATATACCTTAGAATGGTTCAGAAAAGGTATGGTGCGACGATCCGGAAGATTAGTAGAATATCGTCATCAAGATTTCGATGAAAGGAGGAAATAAATCATGAAAGTCATTGTAATGGGCTGTGGACGAATTGGTTCGCAAGTCAGCCAACTTCTGTCAGACCAAGGTCATGATGTAACTGTCATTGACCACGATTCGAATTCAGAAGGACGGCTCGGCCCGACATTCAGAGGAAGCGTTATCAAAGGCCTCGGTTTTGATCGCAATGTCTTAACGCAAGCCAAAATAGAACAGGTAGATGCATTTGTGGCAGCCAGCCGGTCAGATAATGCCAATATCGTAGCCGCGCGCATCGCTCGCAATATATTTCATGTGCCACGCGTGGTGGCGCGCTTGTATGATCCTCGACGAGCGGAAATTTACCAGCGTTTAGGGTTAACAACAATTTCCTCGACCAATTGGGGAGCGGAAAGGATTTTCCAAGTTTTGACACACGTCGACATTGACGTTTGGGATACCTTTGGAAGCGGGGACGTGGCACTCGTCCATATTGAACTGCCCCCACAATTGAGTGGTAGAAATGTCATGCAATTGAATGTACCAGGAGAGATCATGGTTGTTTCGATCACCCGAAACGACCATGCCTTTATCCCTGCCACCGGAACAGAATTTCACGAAGGTGACCTGGTTCATCTTGTAGTCCTTTCCTCAGCAATGGAAAGATTGGAAGAGTTGCTGGGAATTGAAGGGAGGTAGTAATGTTTGTCATAATTGTTGGTGGAGGAAATATTGGCTCTCATCTGGCAAAAATGCTGCTGGATGGAGGGCATACAGTCAAAGTTATAGATGAGCGTCCAATTCTTCTCGAAAAACTCCCCAAAGAACTACCAGCAGAGGTGATCATAGCTGGGGATGGTAGTTCACCCCTCACTCTGGAAAATGCAGGCGTTAGGAAAGCCAATGTTTTAGCAGCGGTGACCGGGTCCGACGAAACTAATCTGGTGGTTACATCCCTGGCGCGTTTTGAGTTCAACGTACCGCGAGTCATTGCCCGAGTAAATAATCCAAAAAACGCCTGGTTATTTAGTCAAGAGATGGGTGTTGACGTTGCCCTTAACCAGGCGGATATCCTGGCCCGATTGGTAGCCGAAGAAATGTCTTTGGGCGACATGATGACCCTGTTAAAATTGCGTAAGGGTGAATTTTCGCTGATCGAAGAAAAAGTTCATCCACTTTCCCCAAGCGCCAATAAAACCATACGTGAAATTAACCTGCCAAATGATTCGGTTATTGTGGCAATCATCCGAAAAAACCAATTGCTTATTCCCCATGGGGATTCGATCCTGCAACCTGCTGATGAGGTTTTAGCTCTGGTTCATGCATCGCAACTAAATCAACTCGCAGCCCTGCTTGGACCGAAAGAACCAATTACTCGAGAAATATAAACTGGCTAGCATACCCAATAAAGCCAGTTCTTCAATCGGTCCTTTTTGACTGCTCGCCCTCTCTTTGTAAGTTGTATTTGAGTGAAAGTTTATTGAAATCCATTGACCTGGTTCACGAAATCCAGGTCAATACTGTTTAATTGTCTGACATTTTGCGTCCAAACCCCAGAATGAGTATAATAAAGAGGTTATTCAACCGGAGAAAAATAAGATGATTACAGATTACCATCGCCCTAAAACCCTGGCAGAAGCGCTTAAATTGCTTTCTGAACCCAATTCACGCCCACTAGGCGGTGGAACTGTCTTGACGCAATCTGCTGATGAATCCTTCTCAGTGGTCGATCTGCAAGACCTCGACCTGGACAAACTTCGAAAATCTGGCGATCACCTAAGTATTGGAGCAACAGTTACTTTACAAGCATTACTCGAATCTCCACTTACTCCCCCGACGCTTAAAACGGGCTTGAATTTTGAAACACCCCTAAATCAACGCAACAGGAGAACTGTGGCGGGAGCGCTTGTTACCTGCACCGGACGGTCACCATTTGCCACATTGATGTTAGCAGTGGACGCGAAACTGAGCATGATGGGAAGAGATTCATCTGTCCATTCACTCGGAGACTTCCTCCTTTCGCATCCCGAGCTAATAAAAAACACACTGGTTATAAATATCGAAATCCCACTCCAGCTTAAACTCGCCTTCGAGACAGTGGCGAGAAGCCCTGCCGATACGCCCATCATATGTGCGGCGCTAGCACAGTGGAAATCCGGCCGGACGCGACTTGTCTTGGGAGGATGGGGAGAGACCCCCACCCTGGCTTTCGACGGGACTGATTCGTCTGGGCTTGAGTCTGCCGCTCGCAATGCTGCCCATGATGCAACCGATCAATGGGCAAGCGCAGAATATCGGAGTGATGTCGCTGCTGTTCTTGCGAAAAGGTGCCTTGAAAATATATCCCGGGAAAACATCGATTGATCGCTTTTTTAAAGGTCCACCTGTGAATACTTTATACATCGATAATATCATCCCCGGCGACTGTCTTAAAATTCTCCCTCAACTGCCCGAGAAATCAGTGGACCTTATCTTTGCAGATCCGCCCTACAACATGCAACTTTCCCATGAACTGTGGCGACCCAATCGAACACGAGTTGCTGCGGTAAATGATAGCTGGGACAAATTCCGAAATTTTGAAGAATATGACGGGTTTACTCGCCTCTGGCTTTCTGCCGTCCGTCGAGTATTGAAAGATAGTGGTACGTTATGGGTTATCGGGACATATCACAATATCTTTCGCGTCGGAGCAATTTTACAGGATCTGAAATTTTGGATTCTTAACGATGTGGTTTGGCTTAAGAAGAATCCAATGCCCA
>JBGOZL010000252.1:0-4473 GCA_041480185.1 Anaerolineae bacterium | reverse complement strand
AAGGAGTATATATGTCAAACACGATCGCACCAAAAGGATTTCTTTCCACCAGCCAGCCCGACCTGTTCTTCGAAGACAATCCCATCGGGAGGCTAAAAAAAGAAGTGTGGGAGGCGAGCGACGAGCAGATCGATGCCATCCTGGCAGACTATGGCATCCCGTCTCCAGCCGAGTGGGGCAAACCCGGTTCGTACATCCAGACAACGACCCGCTGGCAGGTGGAGCAGAACCGTAAAAAGAACGACATTGTTTTCATCCCGGTCGGCTGCACCGAGTTGCACGGGCGGCACCTCCCAAGCGCAGCAGATACTCTTTATGTAAGTGCTATATGCGAGGGCGTTCGACGCTTTACCGCCAAACGCGGCGCACCGGTTAACCTGGCGCTGCCTCCTTTGAACTACGGCGGTCACCCCTACCACCACATGGGCATGCCGGGCACGGTCATCGTTCGGGAACACGTCGTCCGGGAGATGATGATCGATGTGATGCTCGGTCTCTGGAACGACGGCTTCCGCAAACAGTTGATCGTCAACAACCACGGTCAATTGTGGATGCTCGAGTCTGCCGTGCAGGAGTTCATGAAACGCTACCAGTTGCCCGGCATTTTCCGAGTCCTCGACTGGCACCGCGGCGTACGCGAGTTCTTCCGCCCGGTGGAGCGCGGCGGGCAGATGACTACCAACTTTGTCCATGCCGACGAGTCCGAAACCTCCCTAAGCCTGCTACTCCATCCCGATATGGTCGATATGAATTACGCGGTGGATACCGAGGGTAAAAACTATCTGCCCGAGGGTCACTTCGATAAATCCGTCGATCCATACGGTCGCCCAAGCCGTTGGTCGGAGGGCGAGGGTCACTTTGCCATCGAGATTTCCGCCACCCCCGAAGGGGTCGTCGGCAAGGCAAGATCCGGCGCGGCGCAAAAAGCTAAACGCCCCATGGCTGCCATCCTGAAGTACCTGACCCTGTGGCACGACGAAGTGCTCGAAGCATTCCCTGCCGGAAAAGTTCCGCCTGTGGAAGAGGTCACCCTGCGCACAGCCAGGGAAATGGAACCCTACCTGCGCGAGCCGCTTAGCGAAGGCTGGAAGCCGGTCTACAGCCTGCCCCGCATTGGTCAGGGTACGGAAGTATAAAGAAAACCTTTAAAACGCCAGGGACACGAAGGTTTCCAGGGAAAAGTCAAAACCTGTCGTGGCTCACATTGTGTCCCTTCAGGATCTTTATTTCGAATTATTGTGAAGGAGAAAACCATGAAAGGAAAAATGCAGGGAGTGACCTTGGTTGCCGACTGGGACCCCAGGCCCGGGTTCAAACTTGGCACAAAAGACATCGAAGGTCGCCAGACTTACCTCGGCAGCCAGGTGTGGCGCAACCCGCGCCTGGAGATCCGTGAATACGATATCCCGTCACCAGGACCTGAAGAGGTATTGATGGAAGTGAAAGCATGCGGCATCTGCGGCTCTGACGTCCATATGGCCCAGGCAGGCAAAGACGGATACATTTATTATCCTGGTCTGACTGGATTCCCGTCCATCCTGGGGCACGAGTTTTCCGGCGTGGTTGTGGAAGCCGGGAAAAACGCCCGCGACAAACGCACCAACAAACCCTTTAAGGGCGGCGAAGCGGTAACAACAGAGGAGATGCTGTGGTGTGGGCAGTGCAAACCCTGCGCCGACGGACAACCCAACCACTGCGAACAACTGAACGAGGTTGGTTTCAATGTCAACGGGGCCTATACCAAGTACATCGTCCTGCCCTCGCGCACATTGTGGAGCCTGGAACCACTGCGAAAAAACTATAAAGAAAAAGACATCTTTATCGCCGGCAGCCTGGTCGAGCCAACCAGCGTGGCCTATAATGCGGCCATTGAACGCGGCGGCGGCATCCACCCGGGTGACCGTGCCGTCATCCTGGGAGGTGGGCCGGTGGGGATTGCGGCCTGCGCCATTCTCAAGCGCGCCGGCGCCTCGCAGGTGATCATCTCCGAAACCCAGCAGGAACGCGCTGACATGGCGCTTAAACTGGGCGCTGATTACCACATCAATCCCACGAAGGAAGATTTTGCCGAGCGTGTGCTTGAGATCACGGGCGGAATGGGCGCTGACATGTTCATGGAAGCCACCGGGCTGCCGGCGGTCGTCTATCCCGGCATCGAGAAGGTCATCTGGGAAGGTCGTACTTTGCTCAGCACGGTGGTGGTGACTGCCCGAGCCGAGGCGAAAATGCCCGTCACCGGTGAGGTGCTGCAGGTGCGCAAAGCCCGCATTGTTGGTGCACAGGGCCACTCTGGGCACGGGAACTTCCCGCGTGTCATCGAGTGCATGGCATCCGGCATGGATATGACCCCCATGAGCACCAGGAAGATCCACCTCGAACAATTACCCGAAAACATCATCAAGTTACAAACCGACCGCTCTGAATGTAAGATCACGTATGTAGCAAATTAAAGGTCAATCTATCTCCTAAACCCTGCCCCTCTCCACTCAGGGGAGAGGGGTTAGGAGTACCCACTGAAACTTTCCATTGTGCTCTCCACTCAACCAACCCGATTCCAGGCTGCCACTTTTATAGGCGACCTGGAGGCGAACCTGCGTGCGATCGCGGAGCTGGGTTATGACGGGGTAGAACTCGCCATCCGTGACCCCAACCTGGTTGACCTTGACTTGCTGGAACGACTGGTAGAGAGGTGTAAGTTGTCCGTTCCCGCCATCGGCACCGGCCAGGCCTGGGGAGAGGAGGGGCTTTCATTGACTGACCCCAACGCATTGGTCAGGGAAACAGCCATCGAACGAATTAAAAGTCACATCCCGGTCGCCTCCCGCTTTGGAGCGGTCATCATCATCGGCCTCGTACGCGGCATCCTCAAGCCGGGGGTGGAGCAGGAACAGGCAATGGAATGGCTGACGGAGGCTTTGCGCAATTGCAGTGTGGCAGCTCACCCGCAGGGAGTCCGCCTTGCTCTGGAGCCGATCAACCACACCGAGACGACCCTCATCAACAACACAGACCAGGGGCTGGAATTGATCAAGCGGGTCGGCGCCGAAAACTTCGGTTTGTTGCTGGACACCTTCCACATGAGCATTGAAGAGCCGGATATCGAAGCCAGCATCCGAAAGTGCGCCATGAGCATATTCCACTTTCACGTGGCAGATTCCAACCGATGGTACCCCGGGGCAGGACACCTGGATTTCAAATCAATTCTGAAGACTCTCTTTGTTACCGGTTACTCCGGGTGGGTTTCAGGTGAGTTCCTGCCAAACCCCGACGCCGAGACTGCCGCAAAGGAGGCGGTCACTTACCTGCGACAAATCCATAATTCTTAAGGTTCCAATCCGGCGAGTAAAAAAGTCCAAAAAGCTCATTCTCCTGCTTTCTTTACGTAAGAGAGGAAAAATGAACACCCGTCTAATTGACGGGTGTTCTGATTAGCGATTTTCGCGCCTCGAGGCGGATTCCTTAGTCTTGCAATAAAATAAGAGTGTCTTGGTATCTCATCGCGTTCACTCAACACCGACGAATTTGCAGACAGCTGTATTAGTACTGCCGCCGTGGGGTTTTGAACCCCAGTTACTCAGATTATTCCAATTCCACTATAATAAATTTACTGTCTATCGTACACATTCCCCCAAGTGGACTCGAACTGCTGACTAGACTTGAGAATACCTCGTATTGGAACACTTGTCGAAAGGGGGCTCGCAATGTCGCTAGATTTATACCTGGAATGTAGATATTGACTGTTGGTTGTGCCTATTCCAAGCGGGAAGCTGAAATCAAATCATAAAAGACCCCCTTGGTAAAGGTCTAGAATGAAATTCGTCCTGAGACTTTTCAGACCACCATGGACACGTGGATCGGATCCCTAACTGTAATGCAGACTGCGGGTGCTACCGGAGCTAAGCGGTCCTTTTGAGTCGGGTTTATCTACAGAGTCGATTTAGGCTACTATCAAGCTAGAATTCGACACACTTTTCCACTAGATTCTATTGACCCGAACATGCTTTACCCCTCCAGGGGCATCTTCACTATTGGGTCATTCTCCAGTTCGTTCGTTTTGTTTGAGAGTGACCCGCTGTTTATTTCTATATTTGATTCAACTCAACCCTCCCATGCAGAATTTTAAATAACTTGCGATACCTCAGAGAAATAAAGCTTCCAAGTTAAGGGGATTCCTTCCAGAATTATAGATTTAACTGTTGGGGGGGGGTTATATTTTGCTGAAGACTGGAAGAGGGCGGTCAAGAGTCAATAACGATAGCTATTCTTGTAGCCTTTGCTCCTTTATGGTTTTTATCCAAATCCACTATTTCAATTGCATCCATGGCTAATATATTATATTTTATGTTTGACCGTATTCTTCGAGATAGCGGCGGTGGGCACGGGCGACTTCATCAGCAGGGATCTCGTCCAGCTGACCGAGTTGTAAAGCGTAAAAAACGGTTCGCGCCACATCTTCAACCATGACCGCGGCTT
>JBGOZL010000251.1:0-4478 GCA_041480185.1 Anaerolineae bacterium | reverse complement strand
TTATATAACAGTTGGTTGAAACTGGGCCTAAGATGAGGGTGAGAATATTGAGCATGGTCAAAGGTCCAGGGATTGGTTGGCAGCGGCTGGTTCATCATCCCGCTGATGGGGGGTGAATATAATCGAGATTAAAAACGCAGCCCCCACCAATACCAGGCTGACCGGGTATACCCCCACCGGCGATTGGGTGTACAGGATTCCGGCTAGCAGTGGTGCCAGGCTCATGGACAGCGAGTTGAACGTTTCCGCCACACCGTAGGCAAGACCCATCTGCGCCGGATGGACAAGAGGGCGTGCTTGTGCATAGATAAAGGCCCGGGCAGCGCGATACCCGCCGAGAAGGAAGTAACCCAAGGCGTACCAGGGTACGCCCAACCCCTTCCACAACATTAAGCTAAAAAATGCCACCGAAACCTGCGCCAGCAGGAATCCTGTACGCGCCGCGAGCTGACCTAGGATCAGGTTCAGCGCAGCATTCCCCAGGCTTCCCACCGAGCCCAGCAGGCCAATGGACTCGAGCGACAGCCCGCGCTCGTTTTGAAGGAATTTGGGTGTCAGCGGTTGTGGCAGGTACATGACGAACATTGCCAGGAATACGATCGCCACCAGTGTAATGTAGCGCTGGTTCGCCCATAATTTGACCGGGGGACTGGCTGGGTCATGTCTTTCGCATGGCTGGGAGCGGATGAAAAGCAGGATCCCGGTCGAGACGATAAAGATGCAGGCGGATGCCAGGTAAACGGGTCGCAAGCCGAACCGTTCGCCCAGCCAGCCGCCGGAGATCGGACCCAGCACCGCTCCAAGGTTGAAACCAGCTGACATCAAGGTCATCGCCCGCACTGGGGAAAGTTTCCCTCGCGCTGCTGTGATGTAAGAGTTCATCGGAGAGGAGACGAAGGCTGTCAGCCCGTATAGAAGCACTCCCACGATGAATGCGGGCAGGGTCTTTGCCAATGCCATCACCCAGGTGGCAATCAGTCCAGCCGCCCAGGCTGCAACCATGATCGGCTTTCGACCAATACGGTCAGCCAGGTAGCCGGCCGGGATGTGCGCCAGCATCATTGCCAGGCCGAACGCGCTGAAGACCGTTGCGATGGTCATCGTGCTCGCACCCAGCTGCTGTAAATAAATGGGTTGGAAATAGATGAACATTCCCTCGCCTATCCCCCAGGTGAAGAGGGAAGCAAACAACAGGACCAGGTCAATGCTCATGCAAAAGCAACCCGGTTTATGAAATCAGCTGCAGCCTTAAAAACCACCTCGCGGGTTGGCTCCTCCGTGATAACGTGGCCGCCGCCTTCCACCCACAGCATTTGCTTGTCTGTGCTGCCGAGGGCGGCATGGATTTTCTCCATGCTGCCCCGGAAGACATAATTATCATCGCGCGAATGGATCAGTAATGTCGGGATCTTCACCAGCGGCAGCGCTTTTCGCATCATCCCCATGAGCTGGTTTAATTCTCCCGCTGAGCGAATCGGATTCTTTGGGTAGGCCACGTGTTGTTTGAACGCTTCCTTGTCGAACCAGCCCTCATCTGGAGCGCCGCTCCCTTTGGCCATATAGGGGATGAACCAGGAGATGAGACCGGTTAATCGGAAAAGTACGTGGTCAGGGAGTTGGTATGGTGTGGACATGGCGACCACTCCCCGCACAGGGAGGCTGCTCGCCGCGGTTAGTGAGAGCACGCCGCCCATCGATAATCCAAGCAGGAAGACTTGTTCGGTGCAGGTTCGTAAAAGGTTGTAACCGTCTTCCACCGAGAGAAGCCAGTCCTGCCAGTGCGAGCGCATCATGTCTGCGGGTTTGGTGGCGTGACCGTTCAGGCGGATTCCACAAACGGTGTAGCCTTGAAGGTTCAGGTATTCTCCGAGCCAGCGCATTTCTTTCGGCGCTCCAGTGAATCCGTGCGTCACCAGGCAGCCAATTTTGGCATTGGCTCCTTTCCCGGCGAAGAAGAACGGCTCTGCGGTTGCAATGATTTGTGACATATGCCCTCGGAATTAATCTGGATTAATACCATACCTTGCTGGCAAATTATAACCTCGCCCGCTTATGGCGGGATGATTGACGATGAGAATCTATAAATTTGGGGTTGGGAATTTGGATACCTTATTGTCAACCGGAGAAAGCACGATCTGTTTCCAGAGTCATCGTTTCCAGGCTGGGTGAAGCTTTTCGATCTCCCAATAGACCGGGCATTTGGTGTCGTGTGCTCCGGGCAGGTATCCGGTGGATACCAGGAATTCATTAACGATCTCCCCGCCTGTGAAAACAAAGGTCTTCTTGAACAATTTCGTCCATTCTTCCAGGCTGAGCGGATGGTGCCCGTCCAGCCAGCCCTTGAAGGAACCAAACTCCCCGCGTAAGCCCTGGAATCGGCACGCGTTCTCAATGGCAGCGTTCACCTTGAGCCGGTTGCGGATGACACCGACCTCCCCCAGGAGCCGTGCAGTGTCTGGTTCGGCATAGGCTGCCACTTTGTCCACATCGAACCCGTCATAGGCGAGATGGAAGTTGTCTTTTTTCTTGAGGATGGTGATCCACGACAGCCCAGCCTGGTTGATTTCCAAGACCAGGCGTTCGAGCAAGGCGGCGTCGCTGGTTAGCGGAAAGCCGTACTCGTTATCATGGTATTTTTTATTTAATGTGTCTTCAGGGTGCTCGCACAGGTATTGGCAATATGTCATCATATCGTCCCTCTTATGATTTTTGGAGTTCCAGGAACTCTTCCAATTTTCCAAGAGCTTCAGGCATGTTCCTGCGTGCAAATCCGAGCCGGAAGTGATTTCCCGGATGATCGTACATTGTCCCCGGTAATAGTAGAACGCCTGAATTCGTCACCAAGTGGTGGCAGAACTTTTCTACATCCTCCCCGGTCAGACGCGGAAAGGCGATTGGTCCGGCCTTCGGGCGTACCCAATCGAACCGGCTTGCATGCGCACTGAAGAACTCCTCCAGCAGGGACAAGTGTTCCTGGATGATCTGTAAATTCCGCCCGGCGATCTGTTTGCGGTGGCGCAGCGCAAGTTCAGCCAGGTATTCGCTTGGAGCGCTGCTGCAGATGGTTGTGTAATCCTTGAGCGCAGCCATGCGGGCAAGCACAGAGGTATTATGCGTGGCCACCCAGCCGATGCGCAGCCCTGCCAGCCCATAAGACTTGGACATCACCCCCAGCGAGACCGCTTCCGGATTGATATCGCAGGCAGAGGGGAGCCGGTCTGCCGGGTCGTATTCCAGCTCGCGATAGACCTCATCCGAGAAAAGGATGATGCCTTTTTCCTGCGCCAGGGCATTGAGCGCCCTGTAATCTGCCTGTGGCATTAGATAACCGGTCGGGTTGTGCGGGGTGTTGACGATGATGGCGCGTGTATTATTGCGCAGGCTGCTCTTTAGTTCGTTCAGGTCGAGCGCCCATTTGTTTTCCAAACGGGCTTCCCAATGCGTCACCTCACAGCCAATCCCCTTGGCGATCTCGTACAGCGACTGGTAGCATGGCCAGTGGACGATGATGTGGTCGCCGGGGTTCAACACGGCTTGCATGAACAGGAAGATAGCTTCCTCCGCGCCGCTGTGGACCAGCACCTGCTCCTGTTGAATGCTGCTGTAAATACGGCTGATTTCCTGCCGCAGCGAAGGCGCACCCGGTGACTCGGTGTAACCCAGCCAATGGCGCTTAAGACCTTCCTCTGCCGCTGGTTCATAGGCTAGCAGGTCTCCCACCGAAAGCGATTCACAATCCGAACTGCACAGCAGGTACTTTGCAGTGAATTCGTAGCGGGCGAAGAAACGTTCAAGTTTGAACGGAGTGAGTTGCATCTGATATATTCCTTTTATTTTTCGAGGCAGGTTAAGGAGACTAACCTACAACCCTCAACTCGCGCGGCATATCACTCAGGCACTCCGCGCCATCTGCAGTGATCACGATATTATCCTCGATCCGCACTCCATTGCGCTCCGGAAGATAAATCCCGGGTTCAACCGTATAGGCCATACCCGCTTCCAGCAATTGCACATTATCGCCGCGCATGTAAGGTTCCTCGTGCCCTTCCATGCCAATGCCGTGCCCAGTGCGGTGGGTGAAGTACTTGCCAAAGCCGGCCTTCTCGATCACGGTCCTTGCGGCGATATCCACATCGGCACACGGCACCCCGGGTTTTCCCGCTGCCTGACCAGCTGCGTTCGCTTCCAGCACGATCTTATGAATCTTGCGGAACTCGGCATCCACCTCCCCCACTGCAAAGGTGCGGGTTAGATCGGAAATGTATCCGTCCACTGCCGCGCCCCAGTCCACCACCAGCAGGTCGCCCAGGCGGATCTTCCGGTCAGACGGACTGGCGTGGGGGTTGGCACTGTTCGGTCCCCCGGAGACGATCGGAGCGAACGGCATTTCTGATTGTGACCCGCCTTGCAGCAAATGGACCACCAATTCCGACGCCAATTCTTTTTCGGTCATGCCGACTTTTATCAGCGGGATGGTT
>JBGOZL010000250.1:0-4521 GCA_041480185.1 Anaerolineae bacterium | reverse complement strand
CTGCCCTTCCTTATCCCAAACCTGCGCAGTCTGC
Source organism: Anaerolineae bacterium (assembly GCA_041480185.1). Lineage (GTDB taxonomy): Bacteria > Chloroflexota > Anaerolineae > Anaerolineales > Villigracilaceae > UBA877. Next base: position 4,487 of record JBGOZL010000250.1, on the reverse strand, counting down.
TTGGCCTTGTCCCCCTTACATTAAGTGAGTGGCTGGTAGTAGTCGGAATTGCCCTGGGACTGCTGGCAGTGGTAGAAACTGGCAAGTGGATCAGTAACAAGATTCATACCAACGATTAAAACATTTAAGAAAAAATCGAGGAAATTGATAAATGCGAGAAAAACTTTTCAGTCGTTCCCTAGAGCAGCATCGTGTTGACGATATTAAATACCACCTCTTCCACGACCCCCATAAGCGAGCCTCCCGTCTTTCGGACATCATCCTGGGAGGCCAGGATGGGCTGGTCAACGTCCTGGGTGTCATCCTGGGTGTGGCAGCGGCAACCAATGATCCGCGCATCGTCTTGGTTGCTGGTCTGGCAGCCACCTTTGCTGAGTCGGTCTCGATGGGGGCTGTTGCGTATACGTCGACGCTTGCGGACGCTGATTTCTATGAGTCCGAGCGTGCGCGCGAGTTCCGTCACATCGCCGAGGTTCCAGTACTGGAAAAGGACGAGGTACATGAGATCTATGCAAAAAAAGGATTCGATGGCGAACTCCTGAATCACATCGTGGAAACCATCACCGCCAACAAGGATGTGTGGGTAGCAGTGATGATGAGCGAGGAGCATCAACTTAGTCCGACCGACCGGCGCCAGGCAATGAAATCTGCGATTGTTGTCGGCCTTTCGGCAGTTATAGGTTCGTTAATCCCGCTGGCACCATTTTTTCTTCTTCCGGTGGCGCATAGCATGTGGGTGGCTGTATTAATTACCGCCTTGGTACTGTTCGCTGTAGGAGGCTACAAGGCCCGCATCACGGTTGGGCATCCTGGAAAAAGCGGCCTGGAGATGGCGATAATTGGTACTTTGAGCGCGCTTGTGGGGTATGCAGTAGGAGCAATTTTCAAAATCTCCCCGACTACCTGAGACAATGGGTTGAGTAATAAAAGGAGGCAAGCATGAGTCGATTGGCGGTTTTTTTTCTGAGGGTGGTGGCGCCCGCCTTATCCATCACGCTGGCTCTGTTGGGGCTGGAAACTTTGCATTTGAATATGCTGGGCTGGTTCCTACTCGCATTCGGGATTGCCTACCCGGCCGGAGGGATAATCTACTATTTCATCTACCAAAAACCATTTTGGCAATCGTCACGTCCCGGCGAAGCCGAGCGTGAGGAAACCGGCGACCAATCCTTCTGGATAATCCTGCCGGGTTTCCTGGTTGTATTCTTTGCATCGCCTCTCGAATGGATATATGTGCGAGGGTGGATGCCGCACCTGCCGTGGATGCAGACCGCCGGTTTAGGATTAATCCTGACATCCGTGGGATTGCTACTTTGGGCACGAGTCTACATGCGCAGTCAATACTCCGGGCACGTAGAAGTGCTGGCAGGGCACCACTTGGTGAGGAGCGGTCCTTATCGCTTCGTCCGTCACCCCAGTTACACAGGGTTCCTATTGATGACACTAGGAGTAGCCATCAGCTACAGCAGCCTGATCGGGTTGGCAGCCATCCCGCTCTTGTTACTCCCAGGATTAGCGTACCGAATGCAGGTAGAGGAACGCCTGCTGACCGAGCAATTCGGAGATGAATTCCGGGCATATGCCGCCAGATCCAAAAAAATGATCCCCTGGATTTGGTAAGGTAATCCGGCTTCGCAAAAACCAGCGAGGAGCATAATCATGCGCAGGAATCAATCAAGCCTAACCGCGGCAGGGATCGCGATCGCCCGCGGGGTTGAAAGCGAAAAACCGGAAGACGAACGCATCTGTTACGACCCATACGCACGCAGGTTCGTCAACGGCTGGTTGTATTCCACGATGGCATTTTTCATCCGCAGCGGTTATGCAGGTTGGCGAGGACCCGGAGTGGGAGAATTCCTGATAGCCCGGGAACGTTTCATCGACGATTTCCTACAGGATTTCCTGGACAAGGGGATGCGACAACTAGTCATATTGGGGGCGGGATACGACTCGCGAGCTTACCGACTTGACAGGTTAAAAGAACAGGTGAAAGTTTTCGAGGTGGATCACCCCGCCACTCAAGCAGAGAAAATGACCAAGGTTCGACATATCTTCGGGACGATCCCCGCACACGTGACTTTTGTACCGGTTGATTTCAACACACAGACCCTGGAAAAGCGTCTGACGGTATCAGGCTTTGATCCAAAATTGATTACGCTATTTATCTGGCAGGGAGTCACGATGTACCTAACGAGCGAAGCAGTGGACGATACACTCAAGTTTGTCGTAGAACACTCAGCACCGGGGAGTGCGATCGTCTTTGATTATGTTTACCGAAAGGTTTTGGACGCCGTCCAAAAGCAGAGTGAAATCAGCAGTATGCGCCGCTACAGATTCATGACCGGAGAGGGACTGACCTTCGGGATCGAAGAAGGTTCGGTTGAAGCATTCCTCAAAGAGCGTGGTTTCAACGAAATACGAGATATCGATGCAAAGGGACTAAAACAAACTTACTTTGCCGGTAAAAATGCCGATCGCAAAATTGCACCCGGATATGGGATCGTGGTGGCAATAATCTGATTTTGTAGAGGTTTCCATGCAACCCAACTGGAATTATGTCAAGAAGACCACCCTGTGGCAGTATGAAGATTTGATCAAAAAACTCAATTCGATCAAGGCTTATCCTACCTTGTGGCAGGCATACAACCTGGATATGACCCAGGCAGCCATTTTAGCCCGCCGCACGTTTCCCGAGGCAAACCTGGAGGCTGGAGAGTTCCCGGGTGGGGTACTTTCCACAATCGCGCGTCTAAAATCCGCTGGGATAAAAGACTGGGGTGACTTGCTTTCAAAGGTACCCAGCAGGGCAGACTGTGCAGCATTCGTAAACGAACACAATTTGAATTTTGAAGAATTTATCGACTTATTAAACTACCTGCTGCGCTGGGGATTCCCCTTCCAGACTGCCTCACGGGAGATTCTGGATCATGATAACTCCCAGGAAATGTCAAATTACCGAGCGCTAAAACAGCACAAACTTATGAACAGCTTCGATATCCTGGAACGCGGACACACAAGGGAAGGACGCAGCAACCTGGCAGAACTTACCGGATTATCTCCGAATTTTGTGACCTGCCTGGTTGACCGTGCGGATATTGTGCGCCTGCCCTATGTGCGCCGCAAAACTCTCATACCACTTTACGGTGCTGGATACAGTACTCTCGCTAAAATCGCCACCGGCGACCTGGCTCAAATGGACCATGCCCTGAAAACCTATTATTGGCGTGTGCAAGGCAAATCCTGGGAAAATTATAAATCCGTCATCGTTTTAAAGTTATTAGTGACATGTGCCCAGGCTCTGCCAGTAATCATGGAGGAGTGAAAGGAAGGTCATTCTTGACGACTCCCAACTTGCAAGGGGTAGCCAGCACCCTGCTTGTACCTTTGGCATGCCGCGCAATTGAATCAAAGCGCGCGGATGCCATCCTCCACGACCCGCGTGCAATGGAAGTGTATAACACCCTAGGAGGCAATCCAGATTTCCTGATGGGCATGAGCGGAATTGATATTTTCGTCACCGCGATGCGCGTCCGACAGTTCGATGCGTTTGCGCGCGACTTTCTCGTCAGGAACCCCGGCGGGCTGGTGGTTGACCTGGGGTGCGGGTTGGATACCCGTTTCGACCGTCTCGACGACGGGAGAATGTCCTGGCTCGGCGTAGACCTGCCCGAAGTGATCTACCTGCGGCGAAAATTTCTGCCAGATGGAGAACGCTGCAAAACCCTGCCGCAATCCATCCTGGATATTTCCTGGCTTGATAAAGCTACGGGAACCAAAAAAGGGGTCATTTTCCTGGCGGAGGGTGTGTTCCCATATTTCAGTACCGAGCAGGTCAAGCCCCTGGTGATGGCGATGGGGAAACGATTCCCCGACGGCGAACTGGTCTACGATGCGGCAAGCCCATTTGTCTCCCGGCACCACAACCGCACCAGCAGCGTATTGAAGCGCTCCGGTACGAAAATCCTGTGGGATGCCAAAAACCCCCAGGAACTGGAAACCTGGGGTCTGCGACTGCTCGACCACTGGTATTACTTCGACAAACCCGAAGAACGCTTACGAGCCTTCAAATGGATGCGGTTCATACCCTTCATGGCAAAAGCCACGGGCATTTTCCGATACAGGCTGGGAAATCAATCCTGAAAATAACAAACCTCTGAACCGATTTCTTACAGCCCCAACCAAATAACAATTGAAACGGGAAGTATAATGCGGGGGTAGAAACCTTGTTGGAGGAAAGCATGCCTGAACACAAAATTCGTGTACTGGTTGCCAAACCGGGCCTGGACGGGCACGACCGGGGAGCCAAAGTGGTCGCACGCGCCTTGCGCGACGCCGGCATGGAGGTCATATACACCGGCCTGCGGCAGACACCGGAGATGATCGCAGAAGCCGCGCTACAGGAAGATGTGGACGTTGTGGGTCTTTCCATCCTTTCCGGCGCGCACATGGCACTAATCCCCCCCATCCTAAAATTGCTCAAAGCCAAT
>JBGOZL010000249.1:0-4530 GCA_041480185.1 Anaerolineae bacterium | reverse complement strand
CGGCGATATGACCGGAAAAGCCATTATTCCGATCATTGCCCAGGGCGGCGACAACTTCAAGGTGACCTTGCTCGAGCAGGAAAGCATCCTCCATGGAAAAGATGAAGTCGACAAAATGGTCCAGACCATCCAAAACCGCGGCTATTATCCGTTTGTGACCAATCCGGATGAAGTGCAGATGATCGTGGATACGCCGGGTAAATCGGATGAGCTCTTTCTCGACCAGGTAATCAAAACTATTACGCGTTGGATGGAATATGCGGATGCGAAACTTAGCGGGACAGGCATTCGCTGTTATGTCTGCCCGGGAAATGACGATATTTTCGAGATCGATGCAGTGATCTCTGCCTCGAAATGTGTGCGCAGCGTGGAAGGCCAGGTCATAGAGCTCGACGAATACCACGAGATGGCCAGTTCCGGTTGGTCCAACCCCACCCCCTGGCACACTCACCGTGAGGAGCCTGACGAAGCCTTGTTGACGCGTATCGAGGCGGTCATCAGCAAGGTGAAGAATCCGTCACAGGCGGTATTCAGCATCCACCCGCCGCCTTTTGGCAGCGGCCTGGATGAAGCTCCGGAATTGACCAAGGACCTGCGCCCCACCTATGCCGGTCGTTCCATGATCCCGGTCGGCAGCCGGGCTGTCATGACCGTGATCGATAAATACCAGCCATTGCTTGGGTTGCACGGGCACATCCACGAAGGCAAGGGAACGCGCAAATATAAAAAAACACTTTGCATCAATCCCGGCAGCATGTACGAGCAAGGCATGTTGAACGGCGCTGTAATCGAGCTTAAACCTCAAAAGGTGGGCAACTACCTTTTAACCTCTGGATAAGGTTGAAGGGGATGCCTTTGCTTGGAAAGGAGGCTCATATTGGCGATAAATTGATTTGGGAGATTTGCAGACGCTTTGGTTCGAAAGCATTTCTTTTGGAAGGTCTCCTCCAATAAAGTCAGGAGACCGAATAAAAACATGTAAAGGAGATTCAGATGAGTGACGTTTCTCTGTTTGTACGCAAAGCAAGCGGCCTGGTGAGAGCCTGGTCGGTCTTCGACGCGTTCATTTATGCCACTTTCTCCATCAACCTGATTACCCTCGGTCTGTTCATCTTCTCCTATTGTTACTACCTCGGAGGCAGTCTGATAACCGGGGTGGTGGTTGGCGCAATCTTCACGGTCTTTGAAGTGATCGTTTACGCCAGCCTGATTTCAGCGATGCCGCGTGCCGGCGGCGACTACGTCTGGCAGAGCCGCATCCTGAATCGCGCCGTAGGTTTCGTGCTGACTGTAACGGGTTGGTGGTTCATCCTTTGGCTATGGACTCCGCTGTATGGTCAGATGCTCACCTATGAGGTGTACACACCCCTGTTGGCAGTTGCAGGCTTTAAGGATGCCGCCTTGTGGTTCACCACAACTTCAACCGGCCAATTCGTTGGCATGCTTTCTGTGTGCCTCATCGTGTTCATCTACATTGCCGTTGGCATGAAATGGTATGCCCGGGTGCAGAAGTTTTGCTTCTGGGGCGGGCTTGCCGGCCTGGCGATTGTATTCGGTCTGCTCCTGTTCGGGAACAATGCCACCTTCATCGCCAATTTCAATGCTCTTGCTCCCCGCTTTGGTGCAGCGGCCGGGGATACTTACGCAGCCACCCTGCAGGCAGGCGCGGATGCCGGAACGGTTGCCGGTCCGCTCTTTCCATTGGCTCTGGGAGCAAGTATCTTCTTGGTCCCCATGCTGACCTTCTTCAACCTTTGGCCGAACTGGGGCTCCACCTTGTACGGTGAAGTGCGCGGTGCATCGGATTACAAGCGCAACCTTGCGGGCATGCTCTGGGCGATAATCATCACCACGGTTGGAGCAGTGATTTTCTTCCTCCTGATCGGTAAAACCATCGGTTGGGATTTTTACAATAAGGCCAATGGAGCCTTCTGGAACTGGGGGTTCGGGTACACCACCACCCAGCCACCGTTGCCGATCTGGCCCTACCCGGCCCTGTTCGCCGCTTTCATGGTCAAGAGCCCCGCCCTCATGTTCATCATCGTGCTCTTGATGAGCCTGTGGTGGTTTGGCTGGTCGGGGACGCTCTTCCTGAGCTCCACCCGCGTGATCTTTGCTGCCGCCATCGACCGCATGCTGCCTGCGTGGGTCTCGAAGATTGAGTCGCGCACCAAGACGCCAATCAATGCATTACTGCTGATGGTCATCCCTTCAGCGATCATTTCATACCTTTACGCATTTAAGGTCTTGAACTTCCAGACCCTTGCGTTGGACGCCACGGTTGTGATTGCCATCACTTTCCTCGGCTCAACCATTGCCGGGATAGTCATGCCCTGGCGGGCAAAGGATGTCTTCGAAGGCTCGCCGATTTCCAAGTACAAGGTGCCTGCCTGGTTGGGTTGGATTGTCTCGGTCGTGTTCGCTGCCTTCGCAGTCTACCTGATCTATACATCGTTCAAATATGCCTGGGCGATTATTAGCGGGCTGGGGGCGCTGAGTCCAAATGGTCTCACCTGGTTCGTGGTGATCGTACTGGGATTGCTTACCATCTTCAATGCGGTGATCCTGGTTTGGATTCTTTACCAGGTGGTCAAGGGGACCATAAGCAGCAAGGCCATGCCGCTCATCACCATGGCAGGCCTGATCTTCCTTGGCTTCCTCGATTGGCTGCTGGTCGTCTGGTTCTGGGACCCGAATGTCCTTCCGTCAGCTCTACCTGCCGTCGGCACCTACAATATAGGCTGGTCCAACATCAGCTCGATGATCTTCATGATGATCAACTATCTCGTGGCTGCGGCAATCTATTTCGGGTTTAGCGCCTATCGACGTCGCCAGGGCATTGCCATCGAAAAAGTTTACCAGGAAATCCCGGTGGAGTAATTCCCTGCTGAGGAGCGATTATATTTAGGAACGAGGAGTGACGAGCCCCTTAATGACGCCATTACTTCTCCTTCCCGCAACCTAAATAACGACGGGATAGGATCGCTAGCTGCATTCTATCCCGCCTCTCCTCATCGTTTGAGGGACACACTGAGGTACTGATGTCAACCCATAATAGAAATGTCGTCTATTTCTCCAAAGTAGAGATGTCGTGTTGGATGGGTGTGCCGTCCAGGTGCATGCCATAGGTGTGCCAGGGGTGGGTAGAAGCAGGTACACGGGCGTTGTTTTGGTTTCGGAGCTCAAAGCTGATGGATTTGGCGGGTACCACCTGGGCCTGCCTTTCCTGTCTGTTGAAGATGGTGTAGAGCAGGGGTTGATTGTTGTGGAAGAGGCTGATCACTCCCTGGGAGTTTTCACAGACCTTGACCGGGGTCTTGCGTAGGGAAAAAGCAGAGCGCTTGGTCTGGATCTGAAAGACGACATTTTTATACTGGAGGGTCAGGTTGTTTGAGAGCGTGCGAGATTCCTGCCAGGAGAAGATGCGTTCCAGATCGGAGGTAGGGGAAAGAGGGCGGTGGAAGTCGAAAGTGCTGCGAGGTGGGACGGGGAAGCGGGAATTGAAGTCATCGATGAATTCGGGCAGGAAGGCATTGCCATCTGCTGGGTTTGAGATGTTGCGCAGACGCAGTTCTTTGGGCAGACGATCCTGGAGGGTCTCGTTGACGCGCTCCACCCGGCCTTTTGCCTGAGCCGTGTTGGCACAGATGATCTGGATCTCCAGATCCTGCATGGCTCTTCCAAACTGGGTCAGGTTGTTTTCCAGGCCTGCACTGGGGATATTGACATGGAAAATGCCGTGTTTGTCGCTGTAGAGGGTTCCTGGCCTGCCGTGGGCAGCTAAATACAGCTGCATGGCCACCCCATATCCGAAAAAGCTCTCATGAGAGACAAACAACAGCGCTCCCAGCTGTCCCGTGGCATCATCGATCATCACTAGCAGGGTACAGCGCGGTCCGCGTTCTTCGAACCAGGCATGATCCGACCCATCCACCTGTACCAGTTCCCCGAAGCAGGCCCGCCGCTCACGCATTGGATGGACCTGCGCTTTCCGGGCTTTTTTGGGCTTCCATATTTCTTCATCGATCATCAACTGGCGCACACTTTCCACCGAGATCTTCAGTCCGTGTTTCTCCGTTAGCTTTTCATGTGCCAGGGTTGGCCCAAAATCTGAATACTGGCGCTGGATTTGATCCAAGGCTTCCTGCTTCACTCCTGTTTCCAACTGGTGATTACTCGGTCTGCCTCTCCGTTTCGAGACCAGACCTCCCGCACCATCTTCCCGGTATGCTCGCCACAGCCGCTGTACCTGCCGCTCGCTCAACCTCAACTGCCTGGCCGCTTCGACCTGGCTCATCCGTTTATCTTTGACCCGCTGCATTGCCTCTAGTCGTGTGATCTCTTTTGGGCTCATCTGTATCGTATCCATTTCTCGTCCCTTCTCTCTGGAACGATTCTAAAACACGACATCTCTATTTTGCTCAAACACGACATTACTACTTTGTGCTAACATCGGCAATAATTTTCTTGACGCATCAGAACATTTGTGCTATAATTATGATGCGGCAAGGGACGGTCGCTGGGTACCCT
>JBGOZL010000248.1:0-4532 GCA_041480185.1 Anaerolineae bacterium | reverse complement strand
CAGACATGGATATCTCCTGTTGATTTAAAAGAATTCCCTCCCTGCTATTATACGCAGGGAGGGTTATTCAGGCGAATCGATAACAATAAAACTGGATGCAGACAAAACGCCGTCCAGTCAAATCTGGACGGCGGAATGCTTTGCCGGAGTTAGGAATAAAGAACGTCGAAGCGGGTGGCGCGCAAGCGCTTGACCAGGCTTTCCTGCACCTCAACCCAGATCGGATGGACCAGGCAATCCTCCTCGAATACGCAGGGTTTACTAGCACCAACGCATTCATTAAGGAGGATCGGCCCATCAATGGCTTCGACCACATCCAGTACGGAAATATCCTTCGGATCACGGGCCAATGAAACACCGCCGCGCGCACCGCGCGAGGTATGCAGCAAGCCGGCGATGGACAACTGGGAGATAATCTTGGCCAGGAATGAGGCCGGGATTTTCATTTCCCTTGCCACGGTGGAAGTTGCGACGCGCTCACTTGTACCTTTTTCGGCAAGATATTTCTGTTTGGCAAGATATCGGACGGCGCGGATGGCATAGTCAGCCTGACGAGTAATTTGCATGGAATGTTCCTTTTCTAAATAATAAGGTAATGTTTATCTACTTATATTGTATTGTCAGCCCGGTTCTCTTGCAAGTGACGTAGGTCATGCTTGAAATATGACCAATTACTCCGATTATTATCAGAATATAGGGAATTAATTGATAATGCAACGCCTCGACCATTCGAAATGGCGAGGCGTTGATGACATTCGTCTTTTATCCTGCCCCCTCGAAGACCGTTAACGGGTTAGAGTCAGATTCCCGGCACCAATTTCAACAGCGATGGTCACCTGCGGACCGGTTCCTGCCTGGGAATAAATATTGCCGTTCTTCGTCCAACCGGAACCATAAGTAACATTAGATAAGGCTCCATCCACAGTGATCTGGACGGGAATCCCTGAGGGAATGACCAGGGTCATATTGCTGACGCCGGTTCCAATGTGGACACTGGCGTTGCGCTGGAACTGCCCGGAAAAGTCGAGCGTATAATTGCCCGCGCCGCTGTTGAATTCCAGGCTGGCGAAATTGGCATTCCCGAGCCCGATCAGCGAAACGTTGGATGCACCGGTGCTGTAGCTGAGAAGAGACATCTCGGTGAGATTGGGAGAGGCGAAGTTCAACCTGGAGTCTGCAGCCCCATCCGAAATGGACAGGTTAATCAGCGCCAGCCCGCCAAGCTCGTACTCGGCATGGTAGGCACCCGCCTCAATGGTCAGGGCGAGGGGGATGCTGCCCAAGGCCAGGTCCCATTCGTTTTTGATGTTGGAAATATCCGGGATCCCGGTCAGCCGCCAATTACCCTGTACGATGCTGACTGAGGAGGCGTTGACGGTTACTGTCGGCTTGAAATCGCTGACGTTATATGTGGCAGTCCCGGAGACCAGCGCAATGGCGTCGGAATTCAGCTTCAGGATTCCCGCCCCGAATTTCAAACTCAGATCAACAGCCTAGGTGGAGCTGGATGGAAGTGGTACATTGATCTGGTCGATTACGGTAGGCCCGGCTTTCTGCGCCACTGGCAGGCTGATGGTAAAGCTGCAAGCGGACAGCAGCAAGGACGGGATGAGAATAATGACGAACAATTTACGGAACATGGCTTCTCCTTCTTACAACTATCTGCATAAATCTATGATCTTTCCTGTATCGAAAGGCTCTGAACAAAGGGATCCAGGATCAGATTTTTGCACAGTGCGACGTTATCATACGCGCTGGCATTAAATGACCGACCCGAAACCCTAACCAATATACGCTTCCCAATGAAAATGGTTCCAGAATGCAATTGATCATCTCACAATAATACCTGGACCAATTCCGAAGTTGTGGTCAGGATCATGTCCGCACCTGCCTTTTGAAGTTCATGCTTCTCACCGAACCCACATAATACCCCCAATTTTTGAGCTCCGGCTGCTCGCCCGGCACGCATATCCACGGTGGTATCCCCGACCATCAGACAAGATTCCGGGGACACTTCCATCTCCCGGGCAGCCCAAAGGATCGGGTCCGGGAACGGTTTGGTGTGTTTGCAGGTCTGGGCGGTGGCAATGCACCTGAAGTACGGCAGCAATCCGAATTGTTCAAGGAATGCGTGGGTTGTACGTGCATCGCGCGCACTGACGACCGCCAACGGATATCTTCTGCTGAGTTCTGCAAGCATTTCCTTCACCCCAGGCACGAGCAAAAAGTTTTTCTTCGGCTTATGTCCTACTTTGCGGTAGATAAGATCAATCAACCAGGCGAGCGGTTCATCCAGACCAAAAATGTCGGGGACGCCCATCAGAAAATTAGCCGGGGCCTCGATAGCCATGACAAGGCGCCGGGCGATGCGGGCGGTTTGCCGCCCGGGAAACAGGAAATCAAAGGGTGTCAGCAATCGGGAGAACCTAGCGACCATCACATCATCGGAGTCGCTCAAGGTCCCGTCCATGTCAAAACAGATGGCGAGGATTTTTTCCTGGTTGAGGGGCATGATCTTCTTTCCGGTGAGGGTTTTCGGCTAACGAAATAAATTGTACTTCACTTCCTGTATAATAAGGGTATTGCCACCTGGATCACCCATCTGCGGATTGCAGAAAACCTGCTCAACCTGCTCCCAAATCCGAACCGTTTTGTGAATGAATCCACCCTGCAGTTTTCCCGTATATATCTATATCCGTGGATTATCGATAAGACCATGGATAGTATTATTTCCGTCTAGAATTTGTATATTTAAAGAGGAGAAAATTTAATGGCAACCAAGCGTGACATCATCCACACCCAGAATAGCGGATTCTTCCAGGACCTGATCGTGCGCGTTAAACTCATCCTGCGCCTGATCGGCGACAAGCGCATCAATTTCTTTTTGAAACTGCTGCCGATCGCGGCAGCAATCTACGTCATCTCGCCGGTAGACCTGCTCCCCGGGGCGGTGTTCCCGGTCATCGGGGCTTTGGACGATGCGGTTGTGATCTGGTTGGGCACCACGCTATTCGTGTCGCTTTGCCCGGATGACATTGTCCAGGAACATACCAATACGTTGCAAAAGGTGGTCCCTGGCACCTGGCGGGATGCGCCTGAACAGGATGAGGCGGGTGAGATCATCGATACTGAAGAAAGTGATAAAAAATAATCTGAGCCTCCTCCGGTCCCGTGTCCTTCTCACCGCAGTGGGACTGGTTTTATTTTTGGGTCTTTCCGCCTGTGTCGCAAAACCAGCGGAATTATTACCTTCCCCCACTCAGCCCCAACCACCTACAGTTTCTGCCATTCTTCCCACCGAAACCCCCACACTGGTGCCTTCTTTTACTCCCACCGTCACACCCATCAGTACCCCAACCAATTCACCCTTCCTACCCAGCTTCCCCGAACCAGCTGCCTTTGTGTGGGCGCCAGTGGTTTCAGGGCTGGACCTGCCGGTGGATATCCAAAATGCCGGCGATGGTTCGGGGCGTTTATTCATCGTCCAAAAACGCGGCAGCATCCTCATCTTTCAAAACGACCAATTGCTATCCCGACCTTTCCTCGACATTGGCAGCGAGGTGAAAAGCCGCGGGACGGAACAGGGTCTGCTTGGGCTGGCATTTCATCCAAATTACGCCACAAATGGAACGTTCTTTGTGTATTACATTGACCTAAATGGGAACAGCGTGGTGGCTAGATTCCACGTCTCGACGGATAACCCGAACCGCGCCGACCCGGCCAGCGAAGTGGACCTTTTCCACATGAATCAACCTTATGCAAACCACAACGGCGGCGGTTTGGCATTTGGCCCGGATGGGTATCTCTATATTGGATCGGGCGACGGGGGCTCGGAAGGTGACCCAATCCGGACTGGTCAAAATCTGCAGACCCAGCTGGGAAAACTGCTGCGTATAAATGTGGATAATGGTGACACCGCCAGCATTCCTCCTGATAATCCATTTATCGGTCGGGGATGGCTGCCGGAGATCTGGGCTTACGGGTTGCGCAACCCTTGGCGGTTCTCCTTCGACCGGCTGACCGGCAACCTGTATATAGGTGACGTGGGGCAGGATGCATGGGAAGAGGTGGACTTCGTCTTGGCGGGGACAGCGGGAGGGTTGAATTTTGGCTGGAGTTATTTTGAGGGAACCCACCCCTACCAGGACGAGCCACCTGCAAGTGCGACTTTCACCTGGCCGGTTACCGAATATTCCCACACCGATGGATGCGCAGTGACCGGGGGATACGTTTATCGCGGGACGGCGTTGCCTGAATGGCAGGGCATCTACTTCTACGGTGATTATTGTTCGGGTAATGTCTGGGGCTTGATCCAGACAAGCCAGGATAAATGGCAATCCAAGTTCCTGTTCATGACCGGTGCCAAGATCACCACCTTCGGGGTGGACGAAGCCGGGGAAATCTATCTCAGCGATTATGCGACGGGAACCATACTGCGCTTAACCCGCAGGTAAAATCCCGGGAAGTACCAGTCCGTTGGAAGACGGAAATCGCGATTTGTCACCCCGAATCGTGACGGTTCTCACTGGATT
>JBGOZL010000247.1:0-4535 GCA_041480185.1 Anaerolineae bacterium | reverse complement strand
CGGCAAATTTCTCCGGACGTCGCGGTATGATCAGGGCGGCTTCACGGCGGGGACGTGGCGCGGGACATCGGCGCCGGAGAAGCCGGTGCGCGGCATTTATCTCGCCACGCACTTCCACAACTTTTACCATGCCGCGCCGATAGCGGAGGTGCAACAGTATGTCGAGGATACGGCACTGTGGGGCTACAACGTGCTGCTCGTGGAAAAAGAACCGAGCATCGGCGGCAAATCCATTTTGTTGAGCAAAGTTTTTCCAACCCTGGACTGCGCCAGTTGTATTGTCACCCCAAAAATGGCCGCCGTTGCGCATCATCCGAAGATCACACCCATGGTCTATACCGAGGTGGACAGCTTTATCCGCAATGACGCTGGTTCATTCACGGTCGATCTCCACAAAAAAGCCTCTTATGTGAATTACGACGCTTGCACAGGCTGCGATAAATGCGAGGAAGTCTGCACGGTCTCCCTGCCAGACAAATACAACTATAACCTGGCTGCCAGCCGCGCCGCGCACATTCCCTTTCCTCAAGCGATACCGAAAAAGGCGGTCATCAGCCGCAAAGGGCAGGCCCCCTGTAATTCTGCCTGTCCGGCCGGTGTGAAGCCCAGTGGATTTGTATCCCTCGTCCGTGCAGGACGTTACGATGAAGCATTCAGGATGCACCTCGAGGATGCTCCCCTGGTGGGCAGCCTGGCGCGTGCTTGTTATGCACCTTGTGAAAGCGAATGCACCCGCGGGGATAAAGATGGCACCCTGCATATCCGCGCGATCAAACGCTTCATGGCGGACCACTATTACGCAAATCATCCCGAGCCTGAATACGGCCGTCCGCAGGTGCTGCTGGACAAGAGAATCGCTGTTGTGGGCTCAGGGCCTGGCGGGCTTAACCTTGCCTATCACATGGCTCGCAAAGGATACCAGGTCAAGATCTTTGAGGCAGAACCGGAACCGGGCGGTCAGCTCAGGTTTGGAATCCCCACCTACCGGCTCCCCAAATCAGTGGTGGACAGGGATATCAAGAATGTGACCGCCCTGGGTGTAGAGATTGAGACCGGGGTCCGCGTCGACAGCTTGAAGGGGCTGAAGGATCAAGGTTTCGATGCCGTCTTCCTGGCCACAGGTTCCCTTGAACCGAAGAAGCTTGGAATACCGGGGGAAAACCTGGAAGGGGTAGTGTGCTGTTTCGATTTCTTGAAAGATGTCAACCAGGGCAAAAGGATCGACCTAACGGGCAAGACCGTCGTGCTCTTCGGGGGAGGCAATGCCTGCCTGGACCCGGCCAGAATTGCCCTCCGGTCCAATGCCAAAAAAGTGATCGTCTTATACCGGAGAAGCCGGGCCGAAATGCCGGCCTTTCCCGCCGAGGTGGTGGCTGCGGAAGAAGAAGGTGTTGAGCTTTGCTTTCTTACCAATCCCACAAAATTCCTCGGCGATCACGGAAAGCTGAAGGAAGTGGTCTGCCAGAAGATGAGACTCGGTGAACCCGACACTTCCGGCCGGAGAAAACCGGTACCAATCAGGGGCTCCGAGTACAAGATCCAGACTGACATGGCAGTCGTGGCAATTGGCAATGCACCTACGACATCCATCTTCAAGAACGAACTGGATTTGAACACCGATGGTACTGTGAAGGTGGATCCCGAAATCCTCCAGACCTCCCTCCCTTATGTGTTTGCCGGTGGTGATACCGTGCTGGGCTCTTCGTCTATTGTTCAAGCCATGGGACAAGGTCGGCGAGCAGCGTTCCATATCGATCGAATGCTGCAAGGGCTGCCATTGGACGTGTCTTTTGGAGACCAGCTGGAGGCCGCAGACAAGAGAGATATCCTCGAAAACGACAAAACCTGGGAGACAGTGGCACCGGTCAGCGTGCCAGAGCGATCCCCCCGTGAACGTATCCGTAATTTTGAAACTTATGAGGATGCCTTGAGCGAAGGAAGTGCACGAGCGGAATCCAATCGCTGCTTGAACTGCGCCGAGTGTTCGCAGTGCATGGAATGTGTCAATGTCTGTCCTGCGGATTGTATTGATTTCAACATGAAGCCTGAACAGATGAAGTTCCGGGTCGGGAGCGTTGTCCTGGCAACGGGATTTGAGATCATGGAACCGATAGGGAAAGATCGCTTGGGATACGGCGTTTTCCCCGACGTGATTACGGGACCGCAGATGGAACGGCTGTTGTCGCCCACGCGCCCCTACAACGGTGTGCTGCGCCCCTCGGATGGCAAGGAACCGGAAAGCATCGCGATCGTGCTGTGCGCCGGCTCCCGCGACCACACTTTCTGCAATCCCCTGTGCTGCCGCATCGGTTGCATGTATTCCATCAAGCAAGCCCAATTGATCATGGGCGCTCTCCCCATTGCGGATGTAACCATCTATTCCATTGATATTCGAGCCTTTGGAAAGGGATACGAAGAATTCTACGAACAAGCCAGGGGCATGGGAGTGAATTTTGTAAAGGGAAAGGTTGCCTGTATCGACCAACTTGAAAATGGCAAGATGGCCTTGCACTATGAAGATATTCTGGGCGATGGCAGGACGAAAACCCGGGAGCATGACCTTGTTGTTCTGGCTGTAGGCTTTTTACCGAACATCACGCCCTTTGCCCTTTACAAGGGTGGCGAATTGACAAGGGATGCCTTTAACTATGTGCGAGAGGTGAACCCCATCATTGAACCTGGCGCCACCAATGTGGCCGGGCTTTACTTTGCCGGCACCGTGAATGGGGCGAAAGATATTCCCGATACGGTATTACACGCGGGCGCGGCGGCTACACAAATATCTGCATATCTTGAGAGAATGAGGGCTGGCTGATGGCACGGGAACGAAGAATCGGCGTCTTTGTCTGCTTCTGCGGAGGGAATATCTCGGACTATGTGGATGTGGAAAAAGTTCGGGCGGAAGTTGTCACGGAACCTGGCGTTGTCGTTGCCAAAACTCACATGTTCGCCTGTTCGGATGCTGCGCAGCAGGAGATGATCGACGACATTAAAACCGCCGGGTTGGATGGCCTCGTGGTGGCATCCTGCGCCCCTTCCCTCCACTTGCATACTTTTCGTGGGATGGCTGAACGAGCTGGACTGAACCGGTACCAATATGTTCAGGTAAATATACGAGAACAATGTTCCTGGGCGCATACCAATGATAAAAAAGGGGCAACGGAAAAGGCTATTCATCTGATCAGAGCCGGCATTGCAAAGTGCACCTTGACCCATTCCCTCAATCCTTTGCGGGTGGAAACCAAGCCTCGCGTGTTGGTGATCGGCGCAGGGGTCGCAGGGATGCGGGCCAGTTTGTCTCTGGCAGATATGGGGTTGGCGGTTTACTTGATCGAGAAAGAGGAAAAGCCCGGTGGTTGGTTGCTCCAGGTGGGGCGGATTGGACCGGAGGGTCTCCCAGGGACAGAGATAGCCACAACCTTGTTGCAGCGAATTCAGGGGGATGATCGGATCGTCATTTACACTCAGGCGGAACTGATCGAAAAGACCGGCAGCATTGGAGATTTCAATGTAAAAATCAGTGTCAAAGGGGATGAAATCTCCTTGAATGTGGGCGCCATCATTGTTTCGACTGGTTTTACACCCTATCTCCCTGATAAAGGGGAATATGGCTGGGGAGCCGATGGCGTCATGGACCTGGTCCAGCTCCGCCAGATGGTGGCAGCAGGAAAGCTCGAAGTTCATGGTAAGCCAGTGCGTGATGTGGCATTCATTTACTGCGTAGGCAGTCGCCAGGCTGAAACGGAAACATGTCCCGATCCCAACCGTTATTGTTCCCGTTACTGTTGTTCAGCGGCGACCTATACTGCTGTCATGCTTCAAAAACTGGCAACAGAGATACAGCAGAGGGTAAACCAGTATCACCTTTACCGCGATGTTCGCACCTACGGCCACCTGGAAACGGTCTACGAAGAGGCCCGACAGGGTGGGGCGCTCTTCCTCCGTTGGGAGCCGGATCAGCCTCCCATGGTGGAAGAAGCTGAGGGGCGACTTTGCGTCAGAGTACAAAGTGCCCTGGATGGGGGTGAGGAGCTCGAGATCAGCGCTGACCTCGTAATCCTTGTCACCGGCATGGAACCGAGGGAAAACGAAAGGCTCAATCAAGCTTTCAAAATGCCGGTAGGTGCGGATGGCTTTTACAAGGAGATCCATCCAAAGTTACGCCCCGTGGAAACCGTGATCGATGGAGTGTTCATCGCCGGCGCTGCCCAGGGTCCGAAGACCATGTCCGAGAGTGTCACTTCCGCCCTGGCCGCGGTTGCCAAGACCGGCAGTTTGCTGAAGAAAGGCTACGTGGACCTGGAACCGTTGATTGCCCAGGTGAATATTGACAAGTGCACGTGGTGCGGAGATTGCCTCAAAGCCTGTCCATATGGAGCGATCGATAAGATTATCTGCGGTGAAAAAGAAGTGGCGATGGTGATCGCTTCCCTGTGTAAGGGAGAAGGTGCCTGTGTGCCGGTTTGTCCCATGGAAGCGATTGCTGTTGAGGGGTTCAGGAACGATCAGATCATTGCCATGATCGATGCAAGTCT
>JBGOZL010000246.1:0-4551 GCA_041480185.1 Anaerolineae bacterium | reverse complement strand
GATGGAAAGGGGTTATCAAAAGAATTAATTGTAAAACTACGAGCACATCGATGGGATCGTAAAGTCGCTCTTTGGTCAGATTAAAAATATTATGTATAAATAAATGGGAAATTAATGTTGATATTTGGAATTTAAGGTTGGGAAAGTGCCATATTTACCCGTGCAATATGCCTTCCCTTGTTGGTACTATTTGTTTCGACATTTTTAAATTAGAAATTCCACGAGGCACATATAGCGATGAGGGAAAAGGTCTTTCAAAACATGGATTTTAAACATATTCGTCCTTTTGAAACTCAAACTCAATAGCTTATTGCATCAATTCTCCCAGCTTTCTCCTCTGGCTTTGATACCTATTCATTCCCTACCAATGTCCAAACAAGGTCCAGAAACCCTCAAAATTGCTCTTGACATAGAACGAGTGTTCGTATTATAATTAGCACAAATGTTTGGATGGCTTCATAAGAAAGGAAGGTCTAAATGGTCAGAACTCGCAGAGGTTTGACAGAACGCCATAAGAAAATAATTGAGTATCTTAATGAGAGGCTGAGCACTGGCTATCCTCCCTCCATCCGTGAGATCGGTGAGGCGGTCGGGATCACCTCCACTTCCGTCGTTACCTACTATTTAAAGCAATTAACTGAAATGGGTCTGATTGAGCGCGATGCAAAATTCTCGCGTGCCGTCCGCTTGACCGATCCGATCAGTAAGGACCTGTTGAAGATCCCCATCCTCGGCCCGATTGCCGCCGGAGAGCCCATGCTTGTCCCAGCCCCGGGTGCCAACTATCTCGGCATTGGCAACGAAATGGACGCAGTCGACGTGGCACGCAGCCTTCTCCCCACCGGGGAAAAGGGTAGTGAACTCTTTGCCTTGAAGGTCAAGGGCGAGTCCATGATCGACGCCATGATCAATGATGGCGATATCGTCATTATTAAACCTGCCATCAAGGCTAATAACGGTGAGATGGTCGCCATCTGGCTTCCAAATCGTGACGAAACCACCCTCAAATATTTCTTCAAGGAAAAAGAGCGCTATCGGCTCCAGCCTGCCAACCCAACCATGAAACCGATCATGATCGACAAGGCCGAACCGCTCGAGATCAAGGGCAAAGTAGTGATGGTCATTCGCAACGTGAGCAGTGTAGCCTCGTAAACAACAGCTGGTGTTCATTACGGTAATAAAAGCAGCCTCCGCAGGAATGCAGAGGCTGTTCGTTTATCTATCCTGTTTTACCGGCTCCGGTGGTATCTTTTTCTGGAGCAGGACCTGTACCCCATTTTGGGCCTGGTTGCTCAGGTGCTCCAGTTCCGTTTGCAACCCCATTAAAGCATCTAGGGCATACTGGTCTGCGCCGGATTTGATATTTTCGGCATCCATCCGAGCCTGGTCGATTATCTGGCTGGCACGCCGTTGTGCATCCTGGACGAGCACTTCTTTCTCCACCAGCGCGTCGGCTTTTTCACGCGCCAGTTGCAGGGTTCGTGTGGCTTCTTCTTGCGCTTGCGCCATCACCCGGTCTTTTTGCGAGAAGACCTGCTGAGCTTTCTTGACCTCTTCTGGTACCGAAATTCTCATCTGGTCGATGAGGTCCAGGAACTTATCCTCATCCACGATGACATTGTGCGTCAACGGGATGGGACGGCTGGTATTGAAGAGTTCTTCCAAGCGGTCAATTAGGTGAAGAATATCCATCGTCTCCTCCGCAGGAACATGGGCGGTATGTTCTAATTATACTTTAATACCGAAAGGACGTACCTGTTGGTCGCTCAGGTCTTTGACCTTGTTTTTGAGCGCCGCTTCCACGTGCGCTGGGACCATGCTCGACACGTCTCCGCCCAGGCTGGCTATCTCTCGCACGGTGGTGGATGAGAGGAAGGTATGGTCCTCATCGGTGATGAATGCCACGCTTTCAATGTCTGGTGCCAGCCGGTGGTTGGCCAGCGCCATGCGGAATTCGAATTCGAAATCCGAAAAGACGCGCAAGCCGCGCACGATTACCTGGGCATTGATCTGCCGGCAGAACTCCACTGTCATGCCGCTGTAACCTGTGATGGTAACCTTCGGCATGTCTTTGAAAGTCTCCTTCACCAGGGCGATTCGTTCTTCTGGCAGGAACATGAGGCTCTTGAGCGGTCGGTCATATACCGCGATCACCAGTTCGTCGAAGATGCGGACGGCCCTTTTGGCAATGTCCACGTGGCCGAAATGGATCGGGTCGAACGTTCCGGGAAACAATGCACGTATCATGCTAACTCATATCTCCTTTCCCGCCGCCCCAGAAGCGACCAAGCGCTTCGGCCAGCAGGCTGTTTTCGGGAGCTTTAAGCTCCGGGTCGCGCGCAAATAGAGCTTGTGCCTGCGTGCGGGCTTTTTCGATCAGTTGGATGTCGCTCAGGCTGGCCATTTTTAAGGTGGTGGCGTAACCGGCCTGCCGTGTCCCCAGGAATTCGCCGGGACCTCGCTGCTGCAAGTCGCGTTCCGCCAGCATAAAACCGTCGTTGGTTTCGACCATCGCCTTCAGGCGTTCGTTCTCTGCTGCATCTTCGTGTTCGGGGATCAGCAGACAGAAAGACTGGGCTTCGCTGCGGCCCACCCGTCCGCGCAACTGGTGCAGTTGTGCTAGTCCGAAACGGTTCGCCCCTTCGATCAACATGACGGTTGCGTTTGGCACGTCCACGCCCACCTCCACCACGGTGGTCGAGACCAGGATTTCGAACTGCTTTTCCCGAAACGCCAGCATCACGGCATCTTTTTCGTCGCCCTTCATTCGTCCGTGCAGCAGCCCCAGTTTCAGGTCTGGGAAGATTTCCTTCTGTAGGTGTTCGTGTTCCTGCGTGGCTGCCAGAAGTTCGCTCTTTTCACTTTCTTCCACCAGCGGATAAATGATAAAGGCCTGGTGCCCCTCCTCCACCTGGCTGCGTACAATGGAGTAACCGCGCTCCCGTTCCACCGGTGGTAGGATGTAAGTGGGGATGGTCTGGCGCCCGGGCGGCAGTTCGTCCATTACCGACAGGTCCAGGTCGCCATATAGGGTCAGAGCCAGCGAACGCGGGATGGGAGTGGCGGTCATCACCAGCAGGTGCGGATTGGTACCCTTCGAACGCAGCGCTGCTCGCTGTTCTACTCCAAAGCGGTGCTGCTCATCCACCACTACATATTGCAGGTCCGCGAACGTGACCGGGTCTTCGATTAGGGCGTGAGTGCCGATCACGATCTTTATCCCACCGCTGACCAGCCCCGCCCGGATGTCTTCTTTATCGCCCGCTGACGTATCGCCTACCAGCAGGCGGATCTCTTCTGGTTTCAGCGATCCGTTTTCACCTGCCAGCACGTTCTGAAAGGTGCGGAAGTGCTGCTCTGCCAGGATGGAAGTGGGCGCCATGATAGCTGCCTGCGCACCTCCCTGGTTCACCATGGCCCCTGCCAGTGCCGCCACTACTGTTTTCCCAGAACCCACGTCACCTTGCAGGAGTCGGTTCATCGGCTTGCCCGATTTCAAATCAGTGCGGATGTCCGCCACCGCCTTTTTCTGGGCAGCTGTCAGTGCAAAGGGCAGCACTGCCAGGCGGGCTTCCAGCCAGGCCTCTTCCACTTCGAAGATGCGTCCGGGTGCCGATTGCCAGTCTCGCCTTTGTCGCAGGACGCCTGTCTGCAGGAAGAAGATCTCATCGAACGCCAGGCGCTGCCTCGCTGCCTGCAGTTTGGCATCCGAATCAGGGAAATGTGCCTGTAGCAGCGCTGCTCCCAGGTCCGGTAAATTCGCAGACTGACGGATGGGTTCGGGCAGGTGGTCGGTCAGTTTTGGTGCCCAATAGGTCACTACCTGCTTCATCAAAGTCCGTAGCCACTTCTGGGACACGTTGGCGGTCAACGCATAGATCGGCACGATCCGGTTGGTGTGCAGGTTCTCCACTTCCACCGGTTCCCATTCCGGGCTGTTCATGATCAGGCGTCCGAGATACTGGTCTATCTTACCGGAGACTGAGATTGCTTCGCCCACCTTCAGTTGGTTGACCAGCCAGGGCTTGTTGAACCAGGTCAGGCGCAGTCCCCCGGTCCCGTCGTTGATTACGGCATCCACAATGGTCATTTTCCGACCACGCACCTGTCGCGAGGCTATCGAAGCAACCTCACCGATCACGGTCAGCACCTCGCCATAAAACACGTCCCGGATGGGTTTGAGTTTGCTGTAGTCCTCGTAGCGGCGGGGATAATTGTAGAGCATGTCGCCCAGGGTGTTGAGACCCAGGCGGGTCAGCATGGCAGCGTGCCTTGGTCCCACCCCCGCCAGCACGGTCAGCGAAGCGTTCAAGGCGATGGGGCGTTTGCTGGTGACGCCGCCCGGATAAGCCTCGGCTCGACCTGGCACCGCCCCCCTTGGTCGCACAGTGTGGGCGGGTGCCCGTGTAGTGGATAATCCTGGTTTGATATTTCGGGCGGGGGTCTGTGTTTCCGGACCCTGTTCCTGCGCTATGCCCTTGGGCTTTTGGTCCGCTCCGCTCGTTATTGATTCCCCTGATGCTGTCGATGCATCCGGAGGCGCTTCCGGCT
>JBGOZL010000245.1:0-4557 GCA_041480185.1 Anaerolineae bacterium | reverse complement strand
GACGTTCCGTTTCCTCCCGCATCACCAGGACGGGCTTTCCCAAAGAGGGAGCTTCCTCCTGGACACCTCCTGAATCGGTCAGAACTATCTCGGCTTGATCCATTAACCATATGAAGGATATATAAGGCAAAGGCTCGATTAATTTAACACGCGGATGTGTGCCAAGAATACGGTTCACCGGTTGGCGCACATTCGGATTGAGATGAACAGGATAAATAAACATTACATCGCTAAACTCCTCTGCCACTTGACGTATTGCAGAACAGATGTTTTTAAAGCCCTCTCCAAAACTTTCCCGGCGGTGCCCTGTAACCAGGATCAACCTGTGACCCTCCATTATCTCTTTCAATCCTTTTGGTAAATCAGGAAGTGACTCGCGGATGCGTTCACGCACCCACAATAAAGCATCGACCACCGTGTTACCGGTAATAAATATCGAAGATGGAGGAACGCCTTCCTCCAGGAGTGTATCCCTTGCGTGTTCGGTTGGGGCAAAATGATAGTCCGCCAGGCGGCTTATCAAACGACGGTTGATTTCTTCGGGAAAGGGCGCATATTTATTCCCGGTCCGTAAACCTGCTTCCACATGACCAACTTTCAACCGGTGATAAAAACCCACCAATGCACCGCAAAACGCAGTTGTTGTATCACCCTGTACCAACACAATATCCGGCTGCTCTTTGGAAACAACACCCCCCAGTTTATCAATCATCTGTGCCGTGATTTGAACCAGTGTCTGGTCAGACGTCATGATATCCAAATCATAGTCGGGCCGGACCTCAAAGAGCTTCAAAACCTGGTCCTGCATTTCACGCTGCTGGGAAGTGACACAAACCCGTGTAACAAACTGATCCGGTCTGCGTTCCAATTCTCTCAACACCGGGATCAGCTTGATCGCCTCGGGCCGGGTGCCAAAAATGGTCAATACTTTCCGCTTAGCCATTCCTGACATTCAAATTCTCCTCATTATTATAAGGTGATGACCAGGTTATTCATTGAGGTACAGACTACTCATTGGGTAAAACATCGAGCTTGTTTTTACAAATAAACCATCCCAAGGTAAACCAATCTTCCCACTTTGAAATTCTGTAAACATGGTCATTCCATTTCAGGGGCAGTCCAGGTAGTCACACCGTCCCCGATGACCAGGTTTTCCATAATCTCTATTCCAGTTCCCCTACATCACCAAGTTCTGGTAATTATAGTGCATCCGGCCAGCCGGGAGATCGGTTAATAGACTGCTCGACCGCGGGATTTATCATGATAGGTTGGGTATAATAATCTTCCAAGGGTACATCACCCCTTGAACGAACGAGTTTGGCTTATTGCGATCCCTTAAGTTTTACCCTCTCTTATTGATTGCATGATGAGCAAGCATATCCTGATCGCGGGCTACTACGGTTTTCAGAATAACGGGGATGAAGCTATTCTACGCGTCCTGCTTGCAGACCTTCAGCGAGCCGATCCGGACCTGTCTGTTTGTGTATTGTCAGGCGATCCGGAAGCTACCCGGCGATGTTTTGGTGTGGAGGCACTCGCTCACGGAGACGTCACTGGGATTATCGAGCAGGCACGCCGGAGTGATGCCCTGATCGTTGGCGGAGGAGGGATTTTTCAGGATTACTGGGGGGCTGAGAAAAACTCCGTCCTTACCAGCGAGCAGGCCGGTCTCCCTTTCTACTGCAGCCTGCCTTTGTTGGGCCAGTTGCTGGGTAAGCCTGTTCTCATTTATGCTGCTGGAGCCGGACCATTCTTCAGCCCCGAAGCGAAAGAGTTGACGCGCCTTTCATTTGAGTTTGCGACCATCGCCACAGTCCGGGATCGCGATTCCTTGGAATTGCTGCATTCAATTGGTGTGCCGAAAAAGAAGATCCAGGTCACCGCTGATCCGGCTTTTATTTTGCAAGCGGATGCCGTCCGTGCCCGGGAGATCCTCGATGGGCTGCCAGTCGATGCCAGCCGCCCGACTGTGGGCGTCTGCTTAAGGAACTGGGATTTCGGGATTGAGCCTTCCATCTGGCAGGCAGGGACAGCCGCGGGTCTGGACGATTTTGCCGATCGAACAGGCTGTTCGTTTATATTCCTGCCATTTCAGGACCTTCCGACTTCGCCCATCACCAGGGATTCGCTCGCTGCAGATGCGGTGATTAAGCAAATGAAGCACCGACGGGATTGTTTGCTGCTCCCTTGCCAGGAGGATCCAGATGTCACCGCCGGCATCATCACAACCTGCGACCTGGTGGTCGGGATGCGCTACCACTCGATCGTTTTTGCAGCCAGCGCGGGCATCCCTCCAGTTGCGATTGCGTACGATTCCAAAGTCTCACAATTGATGGATTCCCTTGGATTGGAAGAAGAGACACTACGTTTAGCGGACATTTCAGGTACAGCACTCCTTTCATGCCTTACTCGAGTTTGGGAAAATCGTACACTCTATCACAAGCATTTGGCTGGCAAGGTTGCAGCGCTTAAAAGATCAGCTTCGGGCAATTTCAAAGCCATCCAGATGCTCCTCGCAGCAGGGTCGCCCCGGGTAGCTTCTGAGCAAGATGTCGATCAATTCATCAAGGAATTCGCACTGCAGCAGTCATTGGCGTTGGTAGAGCAGAAAATTCGCAACGACAACCTGAGGGGTCAGCTAATGCAGCAGGAAAAGACTGCCCGGGAGTTGGTAGCACGAATTCAAGAAAAAGATCATGCTCTGAATGTCTTAGGAGACCAAATCCAGGAACTAAAAAACGGCAGGGCCTGGATGCAGGTGGTCTTATGGAACGCGCGCAAGCGATTGGCCCCCCCGGGCAGCAGGCGCGAACGGGCGCTGAAACCTCTCTGGCACAAGCTGCGCAATAAGTCTTTCCACCCGACCAGCAGGGCCTCGCAGCCACCTTTCCCATTCAACGACCGCTACATTGTTGAAGATAACAGCCAGGTAACACTATATACAGATGATCCACTCCTAATCCCTGGCTACCCGGATCGTAAACCGCTTAGCAACAATCTTCCGGACAAGCTGCAAGTTTCACTTATCGCATCGGTTAAGAACGAGATCGGGAACGTCGCAAGGTGGACGGAATGCATTCAAAAACAAACTCGTCTACCGGACGAGATCGTCATCCTGGATGGTGGTTCGACCGACGGTACCGATCGCCTGCTTGAAGAGTGGGGCGATCAAGGCCCAGTTCCGGTGAGGGTGATCCTGGCGCCCGGGACGAACATGGCCCGTGGACGGAATATTGCCATCCGCGAGGCGCGCTATCCAATCATTGCGATTACTGATTTCGGCTGTGAGCCGAAACCTGACTGGCTCGGGAAGTTGATCCAGCCCTTTAAGCTTGAGCCGGAGACGCGCGTCTCCGCTGGTTTCTATGAATCCGTCAGCCAAACGGGGAAGGTCCTGAGCGGGAATGGTCTTTGGCCCGGGTTGGGAAAGATCGATCCCCAAAGCTTTCTGCCTTCCAGCCGCTCGGTCGCCTTCCGGAAGGAAGCCCTGGATGAGGTCGGCGGCCATCCGGAATGGTTGACCAGGACAGGCGATGACACCTATCTTGACCTGGAGCTAAAGAGCCTGGGGGGAAAATGGGCATTCGTACCGGAGGCACAGGTAAAATGGCTTGCTCCTGACACCCTGGGCGCCTACCTTGAAAAAATGTACCAGTGGGCAAGCGGAGACGGAGAGTCTGGCGTGCACGCCCGCTACTACTGGGGATATTTCCTGCGCTGGACCTCATGGCTGGCCTTCTCGCTCATGGTCCTGGTTGCCCTGGCGGGCATACTTGTCTGGCAACCAGCCCCGACCCTGTTCTGGGCTGGTCTGTGTTGCTTGTCCTGGCTGGGTGCATTTGCCGGATTTGCTTTAAAGGAAAAGCTACCCATGCAGCGGTTGATCCAGAAAGGACTGGGCCAGGGAGCGCAGGTGCTGGGTTTCCTGAAGGGAGGCAGTAACTTGAAGGAAGTGGATAGGAGGAGGAATGCCGGGCTAAAGGGCTTTTTCTTTATCTTGTCGGGAGTTCCCCTGGACGACAGCGGGGGAGGTGCACGCGGAGCCCAGATAGCCCAGGAACTCCTGCACACTGGCTGGGGGGTTGTTTTTCTGAACAAATTCGAACGCGATGAGTCCAAAGACCTTCAGTTACACAGCCACCATCCCCATTTATTCCTCTCTGCAATCAATCATTTCAGCCTGGACGAGTTCGTTGGAAAGCATTCCGATCTGATGAAAAAGAATCCAATCAGGGTGCTGATCGAATTCCCCCTGCCAGATTTCCTGCTCCTGGCCAGACAGTTGCGGGACGTGTACGGCGCGACAGTGGCTTATGACCTGCTTGATGATTGGAAAACCTCCCTGGGGGGAAAATGGTATCTCCCCGAGGTTGAGCAGCAGATCATCCGGGCGAGCACCCACCTGGTGGCGACCCTGCCGGGGCTGGCGGACCGACTGGAAGCAAGTTCCGCTCGAAAACCCCTGGTCCTGCCGAACGCGGTGAACACCCGCTTATTCGACCCGTGCGTGGCATACCCCCGCCCCGCGGACCTGCCGGAGGGGCAGCGCATCCTGGT
>JBGOZL010000244.1:0-4557 GCA_041480185.1 Anaerolineae bacterium | reverse complement strand
GGGACCTGATAGAGCGCTGCAGCAACACTGATATTTGGGTCCAGACCACTTCCAGACGCCGTAACCAGGTCAACGGGGATAGGCTGTATGTTGGTAGAATCAGCTGCCCTCAGGGCAGCGATGCGGGCCTTTACAGCGTCCAGCAAAGCCGGGTTGGTGGGTCCAAGGTTGGACCCAGATGAGGCTGCCGCGTTATATGGGTATGGTCCGGTGGCTGATAGACGTCCCCAGAAATATTTCAGATCAGCGAATTGCTGTCCGATCAATGTGGAACCGGCTGCCTGCCCATTAGCATCAATCAGGCTGCCATTAGCCTGGTGTGGAAAAACAAGCTGAGCCACCCCGGTGACTACCAACGGGTAGATAACTCCGGTCAGAAGGGTAAAAATCAGGATGGCCATTAAGGCCGGTCGAATTTGTGTGCGCATACTATTTCCTTATTTGGAAGAAGTTTTAGTTGACTGATCATTGGCTCGCTTTTCATTCTCAGCCTGCTGCGTGCGCTCCAACGCTCGAGCAGTCTGAGAGGCAAAATTCTGCAGCAAGCGACTCTCATCCGATGGTAAATCCAGCGATATGCCGCGCCAGATCTGGATCTCGCCGGCCAATCCCCATGAATTCAGGAGAGGGAGAACCCGGTCTGGCCGGTCTTTTCCGATCCCATCGTCCGGTTCACTGACAACAATACTCGGCGATCGGTTTTCAGGGGAAAAAATCACATTCACCAAAGAAGCCTGGAATAGCATCTGGAGTTGTTTGGCAACGGTATGGGCTACAGCGTCCTGGGTACGTAACCCTGTGAGAGCGGAACTCAGTTCGTACATAAAGACAGCTTCACGTGCCTTCGTCAGGCTGTCTTGAATACGTCCAACCACCAGGATTGCCACTGCCAGGAAAATAGCCAGAACCAGCCAGCCTTCCAGCCGGGCAACTGCAAATGTGTAAAAAGGCGGGATGAATAGGAAATCGAAAGCGAGGGCGGCTGTGATGGCTGCGCTGATCCCGGGCAACTGTCCCCATTTATTAGCACTCCATACCACCGGAACGAGATAAAGTAGAGCTATTACAGCCTCGCCAAGTGTATTCCGTCCAACCAACATCATAAGGATGGTAGTGGCAGCAACCATCAAGACAGCCAGGAGGCTATTGCCAATCAATTTAGGGGTAAAGGACAAACGATTTCTTTTCATAGATGCCTCTTTATGAATCTAAACAAGGTGCAGTGCCACCAGGAGCAAGTCAATCAGTTTGATCCCGATGAAAGGAGCGATCAAGCCGCCCACACCATAAATGAGCAGGTTGTCGCGCAGGAGTTTGGCGGCGCCGACCGCCCGGTAAGGAACCCCTTTGAGCGCCAACGGGATGAGTGCGATGATGATCAGGGCATTGAATATCACGGCTGAGAGAATGGCGCTTTGCGGGGTTGCCAATTGCATGATGTTCAACACACCCAAGGCAGGATAGGTAGAGGCAAAGGCTGCCGGTATGATGGCAAAGTATTTCGAGACATCGTTGGCGATGCTGAACGTTGTCAGGGCACCGCGTGTCATCAAGAGCTGCTTGCCGATTTCCACGATCTCAATCAGCTTGGTGGGGTTGCTATCCAAGTCGACCATGTTGGCAGCTTCGCGCGCAGGCTGAGTGCCGGTATTCATGGCGACAGCCACATCGGCCTGGGCCAGGGCGGGAGCATCATTGGTACCGTCGCCGGTCATAGCCACCAGCCGCCCGCCTGCCTGGGATTCACGGATCAATTTGAGCTTGGCTTCGGGTGTGGCCTGGGCAAGGAAGTCGTCCACGCCTGCTTCGGCGGCAATGGAGGCGGCAGTTAATGGATTATCGCCAGTGATCATTACTGTTTTGATGCCCATCTTGCGCAGTTGGGCAAAGCGTTCCTTGATACCGCCTTTGACGATGTCTTTCAGGTGAATCACGCCCAATGCCCGGCCGTTACGGGCTACCACCAGCGGGGTACCACCGGAGCGGGCGATGGTATCCACGTTGGTTTGCAGATCGGCTGGAACGGGATTTCCGCTCGACCGAACCAGTGTCATCATGGTATCAGGTGCGCCTTTGCGGATTGAAGTCCCATCGAAATCCACGCCCGACATGCGGGTTTGAGCGGAAAACGGGACAAAGTGCATTCCCTTGGGAGCAGCTTCGCTTGGACCCATCGTCTGGCCGCGCAGGCCATATTTTTCCTTAGCCAATACGACAATACTGCGACCTTCCGGGGTCTCGTCAGCCAGCGAAGAAAGTTGTGCAGCCTCTGCCAGTTCCTGGGGGGTGACTCCACCAACGGGAATCAACTCCACTGCATGACGGTTTCCCAGGGTGATCGTACCGGTCTTATCCAACAGGAGCACGTCCACGTCCCCAGCGGCTTCCACAGCACGGCCTGACATGGCAATAACATTGCGCTGGATCATTCGGTCCATACCGGCAATTCCGATGGCCGAGAGCAGCCCGCCGATCGTGGTTGGGATCAAACAAACCAACAAGGCCACAAGTACAGTAATTGTGATGGGCGTGCCCTGACCGGCTGTCCCCACGCTGTAGAGGGAGTAAGGCAGCAGCGTGGCACAGACGATCAAGAAGATAATGGTGAAACCAGCCAGAAGAATGTCCAAGGCGATCTCATTGGGAGTCTTCTGACGCTTGGCGCCTTCAACCAGGTTGATCATGCGGTCCAGGAAGCCCTCGCCGGGGTCGGCGGTGACGCGCACCACCAACCAGTCGGAGAGTAAGCGAGTCCCGCCGGTGACAGCGCTACGGTCACCACCCGATTCACGAATTACAGGTGCGCTTTCGCCGGTGACCGCGCTCTCATCCACCGAGGCGATGCCTTCGATGACCTCTCCATCCACGGGCACTGTGTCACCGGTCTCCACCAAGAACAAGTCATTCTTGTGTAACGAAGTCGAAGCAACCAGTTCGTATTTGGCCTGGCGGGCAGGAGTGGGTAGTTACTTGGCTTGAGTCGTCTGGCGGGTCTTGCGCAGCGCCTCGGCCTGGGCTTTGCCTCGCCCCTCAGCTAGCGCCTCCGAGAAGTTGGCAAAAAGGACTGTGAACCAAAGCCAGATTGCCACCCCACCGATGAAGCCAGCCGGGGCTTCACCCTTGCCAAAAAGAGCCTGGATCCATAATATCGTAGTCAGCAGGCTGCCCGCTTCCACCACGAACAATACGGGATTTCGAACCATCCAGCGAGGGTTGAGTTTGATGAATGAATCCAATACTGCACGCTGATAGAGCTGCCTGCGGATGGTAGATCGTTTTTTAAGTTGAATGTTCATGATATTATCCATCCTAATGGAAAATCATTAAATGTTCGACAATCGGTCCCAGAGCCAGGGCAGGTAGGAAGCCCAGCGCTCCGACGATGATGACGACTGCGATCAGCCAAAGGATAAAGAGGGGGGTATGAGTGGCCAAAGTTCCTGCGCCCACCACCGGGACTTTCTTCTTGAGCGCCAGCGAACCGCCAATGGCGAGCGTCGGAATGGCCAACCAATAGCGGGCAAAGAACATTGTGATCCCAAGGGCTGTGTTATAGAAGGGGGTATTCACGCTGAGTCCTGCAAAGGCGCTGCCGTTGTTGCCCGTGGCGGAAGAAAACGCATATAAGATTTCGCTGAAGCCATGCGGTCCCGGGTTGAAGACTCCCGCTTTGCCCGCAGCAGTCATCACCCCAATTGCTGTCCCGACCAACGCAGTGAAGACAGGGATCAGCAGGATGAGCGAAGCCATCTTCATCTCGTAGGCTTCGATCTTCTTACCGAGGTACTCAGGTGTGCGCCCGACCATCAACCCAGCAACGAAGACCGCCACGATAACAAAGGCAAGCATCCCATATAACCCAGAACCGACCCCGCCGTAAATCACTTCGCCCAAATGGATGAGCCACATGGGAATCATGCCTCCCAGTGGCATATTCGAATCGTGCATCGAGTTGACTGAGCCGTTGGAGGCGGCGGTGGTGGCGGTAGCCCATAAGGCCGAACTGGCAACTCCGAAGCGTTCTTCCTTGCCCTCCATGTTCCCACCGGGGTTGATGTTGGTCTGTTTGATGTCCACACCCAGCGAGGTGATGGCCGGATTACCGGTCTGCTCAGCCCAAACGGTCACTGCCAGCAGCGCCACGAAGATGATGGTCATGGCCGCCAGAATGGCCCAACCCTGCCGCGTGTCACCGACCATCTTCCCGAAGGTGTAACAAAGGGCAGCCGGGATAAGCAGGATGGACAGCGTTTCCAAAAAATTAGACAGGGGAGTTGGGTTCTCGAAGGGATGGGCCGAATTGACATTGAAGAAACCACCCCCGTTCGTCCCGAGTTGTTTAATGGCAATTTGGGAAGCAGCAGGCCCAACTGCAAGGATCTGCTGGGTCACAGAGTTCCCGTTTGCATCCGTTGTCGGCTGCAGGAGGGCGACGGTTTTATACTGACTGAAGGTCTGTACCACCCCCTGGGAGACGAGAACCAGGGCAAGAACAAACGATAATGGAATGAGTATATAGAGCACCGAACGGGTTAGATCAACCCAGAAATTGCCGAT
>JBGOZL010000243.1:0-4567 GCA_041480185.1 Anaerolineae bacterium | reverse complement strand
CATTACTACTTTGTGCTAACACCCGGCGATTGTCCTTTGACCGAATCAATCCCCTCGGTTATAATCACTCGTCCATAAAAACCCCGGCGGATAAACCGCTGTTTGGTGTTTAAACTTAAATTATTGGAGTTATTAGATGCCCAAGCGTACATATCAACCCAAGATCCGGCGGCGCGTGCGTGTGCACGGCTTCCGCCAGCGCATGTCAACCGCGGATGGCCGGGAAGTTCTGAAGCGGCGGCGCATGAAAGGCCGCCTGCGCCTGAGCGTTCGCAGCAATCAGCATGTCAAGCACGTCCGCTGGTAGGATTCAGCAATACGGCAGTTGATTATCTGCTCTGGAGATGGCAACCACAGGTGAAACGAAGTTTTCGCCTGACCCGGTCAACCGATATCATGAGGGTGCGGCGTTCCGGCAAGTCATACGCCCACCCGCTTGTTGTTTTATATGTGCTCAAATCGGATTTGCCTCAAACGCACGTGGGGGTCAGTGCCGGGTTGGCTGTCGGGAATGCGGTCAAACGCAACCGGGCCAAGCGTCTCCTGAGGGCTGCCATGAGCGAACTGATAACAGCGACCGTTCCCGGGTCCCAATTGCTTCTTGTCGCCCGTTCCCCGCTTGCGGATGTGAATGTCTTCCAGACCCGTAAAGCCCTGTCCATCCTGCTGAAGCGAGCTGGTCTCCTTAACCAGGCCTATGAGTTTTGAATACCTTCCTCACGATTATTCGAACGAGCCGCGTGCCCGCGATTTACCCCGCTCCATTTGGAATTGGCCGCGCTTGGCTGTGCTGGGACTTATCCGTTTATACCAGGCCAGTTTCGCCAAAACCATGCCACCTGATACATGCCGCTTTTACCCGTCCTGCTCCCATTATGGTTACCAGGCGGTCTACAAGTACGGTGTGCTGAAGGGCGGGGCGTTGGCTGTCTGGCGCGTTCTACGCTGTAACCCGTTTAATCCCGGGGGCTACGACCCCGTTCATTAGGAGAAACAATACTTCATGAAGACTAAATATCTGCTTTTGATTGGCATGGCGCTCGTCCTTGCAGTTGTCCTGGGCGGGTGTGCCACCGGTCTGACAGCCTCATCCTGGCCCGGCGTTACTGCCGATGCGACCAATGCCTACATAGCCGGCGGCCCGTACGTATATGCCGTCAACTTGCAGACCGGCGCTGAAGTCTGGCGTTTCCCGGCCAAGGCTGCCACCTCCACGCCATACTATGCCACGCCAATGTTGACTCCTGATGGACAGTTGATCGTGGGCAGTTTTGATCATAAACTTTACAGTCTCAATCCGCAGAGCGGTGCAGAGAACTGGCGCTTTGAACAGGCCAAGGATCGCTGGATCGGGGGAGTGCTGGTCACCGCTGACACGATCTATGCTGCAAATGCTGATTACAGTGTGTATGCCATAAGCTTCACTGGCACGCTTAAGTGGGTCACTCCTTTCCAGGCAGACCAGGCAATTTGGGGTGCCCCGGTTTCAGACGGCACGAATGTCTTTTTTGGCACCCTGGGACGGCATGTATACGCAGTCAATGCCCAAACCGGCCATGAAGTCTGGGTGCAATCTGTGAAAGGTGCCATCCTCGGTTCACCGGTGCTGGGACCAAACAACATTCTCTATGTGGGTACGTACAGCGGGGACTTGGTCTCGTTGAACACGGGTAACGGGCAGGTCCTCCAGCAACAAACCACCTCCTCCTGGATCTGGACAGGCCCGGCACAGGATGGCATCAACATCTACGCTGGGGATGCCAATGGCAAGTTTTACGCTTTTCCAATAACCGGTGCTGGACAACCCTGGACTCAGCAACTGAATGGTGCCATTATCGGCTCACCATTGGTCATGGGCACCACAATTGTTGTTGCAACCGAGTCGGGAAATGTCTATTTCATGGATAATACCGGACAGAGTGTGCAGCCTGTTGCGATTCCCGGTAAAATCTACGCCACCCCTGCGGCTGCCGGGACACTCGTCCTGGTTGCGCCAACCAGCGGAATTAGTACACTGGTAGCCCTCGATGAAACCGGTGCAATCAAGTGGTCATTTACGGCAAAATAAGGAATTAAACCATGTGGGAAACCATTATTGTCAACCCCTTTACGAACGTACTACTGCTGATTTATAAACTGATTGGCGGAAACTTTGGGATTGCGATTATCCTGTTCACCATCCTGATCCGCCTGATTACCCATCCCCTGATGGTATCGCAGATCAAATCCAGCACCAAGATGACTCAGTTTCAACAGTCGAAGCAATGGCAGGATATTCAGAAAAAGTACAAGGGAGATAAGGAGAAACTGGCCCAGGAGCAAATGAACCTTTACAAGGAACTCGGGATCAGTCCATTTGCCTCCTGCCTCCCGTCGCTGATACAGATCCCGCTTATTTTTGGCCTGTATCAAAGTATCATGCGGGCCCTGGCTGCCAGCCCTGCTCAATTGCTTATTTTGACCCGCGTCGTCTATTCCTTTTTCCCTATTGGCAACCTGGTGCCGCTAAATAGTCAATTCCTTTGGATGAACCTGGGGCAACCGGAACGCATAAACTTGTTTGGATTTGCCTTTCCGCTGTTGGCAGTCATTGTGGCACTTACGACTTATGTCCAGTCCAAGGTGACCATGCCTGCCTCCACCAATCCTGGTGACCAGGGCGCCATGATGAATAAAATGATGGCACTCTATATGCCTCTCCTGCTGGGTTATTTTGCGCTAACCTTTGCTTCGGGTCTTTCCATCTATTTCATCGCTAGTAACCTCATCGGCATTGCGCAGTATGCCCTGCTGGGCAAGGTCAACTGGCGGGCCATCATACCCGGTTATAAACCTGAGTCAACCGCCCTGGCGAGGAACAAATGAACGAACGGACCACACTCGAAAAAATTGCGCCAACGGTCGATGAAGCCGTTGCAGAAGGATTGACCGAACTCGGTCTGGGCGCAGAGGCCGTGGATGTGGAAGTTCTCGATAATGGCAGCCGCGGCATTTTTGGGGTGGGCAGCCGCCAGGCGCGCGTCCGCCTGACAGTTAAAGTACCCATTTCCGAAGTTGAGACCGGAGCTGAAAAACCCACGGCAGCACAGAAGAAAGACTCTCGCGTCTCCACTGTGGTCGGTTCGGAAGAAATCCCAGAAGAAGCCTTCAGTGTGCTGGACGACAACATGTTGTTCGTTTCGCGCCAGACCGTGGCTGAATTACTTGAAAAGATGAAAATTCCAGCGCATGTCGAAGTACGTTACGGTGACCTCGATGAAGAGGGGCAGCGTCCGGTTTTGGTCGACGTTCAGGGAGATGACTTGGGCGTTCTAATCGGCCGCAGAGCTGAAATTCTGAATGCTTTGCAATATGTCACCAATTTGATCGTAAGCAAACAGGTGGAGCGCTGGGTGCAGGTGGTCATTGATGTGCAGGGTTACCGGGCGCGACATGAGCGCCAGTTGCGCCAGATGGCTCAGCGCATGGCCGACCAAGCCATGAAGGCTGGTCGCCGGCAGGTGTTGGAACCCATGTCTGCCAGCGACCGTCGCATCATTCACCTGGAATTGCGCGACCATCCCAGTGTGACCACTCAGTCGGTGGGGGAAGAGCCAACCCGTAAAGTTACAATCGTGCCAAAAGAATAATCGGGCAGGGTTGCGTTAGAATGTAAACTCAACCAAAGGTGATCCAGTTATTTTTCTATAAAACATTCCCGATTTAACGAAATGAAAATCTAAAGCGCCCCTTTCCCAATCCGGTGAGGGGCGTTTCATTTACCATTACAGTGTTATCACTGGGTTGGCCTGAGATAAATTGGCACTGGAGGCTTCGCTTCGCCATCAAAATATGATTTTCACAGGGCGCAAACGCCTTGAAATGTCCTCTAAAAGGAGCATGATATAATCTTGGAAATCGCATCCCGAAAACAACCCATGAATCGGTCGGAAAAATGCCAGAGATTAACGGAACGGAACCTTTTAAGGAGCGCGTCGAAATTGTTCTTGATGAGTTAACCCTTGGAATCCAATGGGAACGCCCCAGTCTCATATTGGCGATCTATCGCTCTGAGCATATAAAAACAGCGGTTCAATCCAATCTCGTGAAATCTCTAGGAGGATTAGGGCAGGCGGTTTGCTATTATTCTGTAGATAAGTCCCATTACGATATACCTGTCGATTTACAGAATCACCCGGGTCATAGACGAACTATTTATTTCGTCAGTGGATTGCGCTGGGGAGGCGGGCGTGGATATTCAAATGCCTATCGGGCGCTTAATATGCATAGGGAATACTTTATTGAAGAGAATGTCAGGGCCATATTCTGGTTGACAAAGAATGAGGCGAAACAATGTTCCCGTTTCGCCCCGGATTTCTGGGCTTTTCGTCATAAAGTCGTGGAATTTCTCGAGCTCCCTTCACAAAAAAATATGCAAGCGCTAAAATGGTCCATTGGCTCAATCCATAACCTGTACAAGCGGAAGGGGACTGATTTTCAGAGAGGAATAGCTGAAGCCGAGCAGTTTTATGCTTTGGGTTGCCTGGAGGATGCCATTCTGAGTTATCGCAGGACCCTACGCAGGTAT
>JBGOZL010000242.1:0-4587 GCA_041480185.1 Anaerolineae bacterium | reverse complement strand
TCGCAAGGATTGGTGAATGGTTCTCCAAATGGAAAAGGGGATCAGGTGTTATTCTCAACCTTTTTTCATTTGGGGCTATAAATCTGAAAGTTTCCACTGACATGCAATAAACCCAGCATGTACAGCATCCCGTCATAATAGCGCCATTTACCGGATGGGATCTGTGCATCCCACAAGGCCTGGACAAAGGGCCTGCCGGTATCCGGACTGGCTGCCAGAGCTGCCACCGCTGCCATGGAGACCAGGCCGGGCGAATGTTCTCCAGAAAGCGCCATACCGTCCAGAGCATACTGGTTTGGGTAGGAATCCAAGCCCTGCGAGGCCAGAAAGGCCAGCACCCGCTCCGATTGCTGCACCTGCCAGGGATCGGCTCCGAACCAGGCGTAGTCCACGGCAACATTGGAGAGCGTACGCCAAGCGTCAAAACGGAAATCCTTGTGATCGTCGTCCGTGGTGGGAGTACCATCAAAGGAGGTGTAATCAGCCATCAGGCCGGTCCGGGGGTTGGCGGCCTTGTGGAAAAACAAACGGCTGGTTCCAGCCGCCTCTGCCCAGAATGAATTATCCTTGTCGGCCCAGCGTGCCCACAGTTCATAATAAGCCGGTAAATGATAAGACGGGTCGGTAAAAGAGGCATTATGACCGCTTGGGACGAAGACCACCTGTTTTTCATTGGGATCGAACATGTCGGTGGCGACCCCGTTGTCCTCCGCCGTCTTGGTGCGCATCGTGTCGAGGATGGCCTGCGCTTGCTGCCTGTAATTGAAGATCCCTTTCCCATCCCCCCAACGCCTGGAGGCAAGGAAGAGGGCTGTCACGAACCACTCTTCACCGTCCGAGGCAGGGTTGGACTCCAGTTGGACTCCGCTGGTGGCACAATGCCAGGCGAAATAGCCCTTATAGGGACCATCTTTCTGGTACATGTAGGTCCAGGCCCACTTCCAGAGGCGATCGAACTCGGCTTTTTTATCCAGCTGGACGGCGATCATCATGCCGTAAGACATCCCCTCCGTGCGTACATCGCTATTGCCGATATCTTCAATGTACGCCATGTCCTCACCGACCGGATAGTAAATGCGTTGCGTGTCATTGTCGCCATAAAAAAGCTGCTGCCAGGTTGCCTGCAGCTTTGCCTGCACTTCGGTATCCGATCTGGCAAGGTATTCCTGGAAGAGATCTCGATAGATGCCAGTCTCGAAAGATTTGACAGAAGCCGGCGAAGAAACAACAATGCCGGGGGTAGCCGGGAGACCGGTTGACGCATCCGCAGTAGTCGGAGCCTCACAAGCAGACAAGAGGAACAAGGCAACAGGCAGAATCAAAGGAACGCGGTGTAGAGCAATCATCGGATCAAATATTCCAGGCAGTTCACAAATGATGTCGTTATCACGAGACTCATCCTTCAACCACTCTAGGTCAAGCTTCGTCGAGCCCTGTATATTCAAACCAATCGAAATCGACTCTATTCGTGCTCAGTAAACCGTTGCTGCTGGCATACATGCCAATGAAAGCTCCCAAAAAGCCGCCGGCAACGGGTGTGCTTAAAATGCGTCCATCGACGTTTTCGGCGACCGGGCGCCAATCACCGATATTGCGTGGTTCCCGGGCCGGTTCATCGGCGACATAAAAATTGTAGGTCTGCCCGTGTGCCTCCACCTTGAGATAAAGCCGTCCGGCGGACACGGGTTGTTCGGCCAGCGTTTCCTCTCTCCCGTGCGCCCGTTTGATCAGCAAAATAACATGCTCAGTTTTGCGCGTTACAACCAGACAAAAGTGATATTCATTACTCTGGATAAAGGCGAGTCCGGCATATTCCTGATTGGTCTTTGGAATGAACTCGAGCGCTGCCTGGGCGGAAAAGTGAATATTTTGCTGCCTGCGCCCGATAAAACTCGGATTGGTCTGTTCCGAGAGACGTTCAGGGCGCAAACGCAAACGCAAGTAACCGGGGCGTTCGCGCAAGCTCCAGAATTGCTCCTGCGGGGTACGTAGAAAATTCCATTGCAGGCCAAGTGCCGGTGCATCAAAGTCGTCCCGGGGCGGCAGCTCTGACCAGGGGTGATCCGGCAAGCCGGGAGCCGGATAGGTAAATTCAACCCGCCCGGTGCTGGGGCTAACGACCGGCCAACCATCCTCCCAGCGCAGCGGGACAAGGAAAGTCTCCCGGCCAAGATTATAGAAATAGCCGTCATATGGTCTCATAGCCAGCAAGACCATCCACCAATCGCCGGAAGGTGTATCCACCAGATCGGCATGACCGGTGCCCACAATGGGATAATCCAGCCCCAGGTGGCGGTGAGTCAGAATAGGATTAGCGCGATTGCCTTCATACGGGCCTGTGACCACTTGACTGCGTGCAACCGAGACTGCATGATGGTGCGCGGTTCCTCCCTCTGCGGCAAACAGGTAATAGGTACCCTGAATCTTATAAATATGGGAAGCTTCTGCCCAAACGGCGCCTTTGACAGCCCCGTCCCACAGCACCCGGGGTTCTCCGATAAGGCGCATTGTCCTCAGATCCAGTTCTTGGAGCCAGACCTCGGTATGACCCTGGTAATGGCCAGCCTCTGCAAAGCGGGTGCCGGTGTACCAGACGCGCCCATCCTCGTCAAAAAACAAAGAAGGATCAATGCCTGGGGCTGACTCCAGCCAAACCGGTTCGGACCAGGGCCCAGCCGGATTGGAGGCAGTCACGATAAAGTTGCCCGATTTTATTTTCCCATCCACGAGGGTATTGACCACATAGAAGACGCCGCGCGCATAACGGATGGTGGGTGCATACAAACCAGCGGAGGAACGGATGCCTTCCAGAGGCAACTGTGAAGGTCGATCCAGTACGTGACCAATCTGGTGCCAGTGGATCAGGTCGCGGCTGTGGAAGATCGGCAACCCGGGGAAATATTCGAAGGTGGAAGTGACCAGATAATAGTCATCCCCAACCCGGCAAATGGAAGGGTCAGGATAACAACCTGGAAGGATGGGATTGCAGAAAGTCCCGGTCATGGGAGGAAAAGCAAGAGAACTAGCCTTTGAGGGCGCCGGCCGTCAGACCGGCAACAATCTGGCGTTCAGCGAAAAGATAGAACAGGATCGCCGGCAGGGCCGAGAGTGTCACAAAAGCCGCCGTTAGCGCCATGTCGGAGCTGTACTGCCCCTGGAACTGCATGGTACCGAGCGGCAGGGTCCAGAGCTTGTCACTGTTGAGAAGGACCAGGGGGGTGAGCAGGTCATTCCAACTGACAATCATGGTGAGAGCGCCCACCGCCGCGAGGGCCGGGCGCGCCAGCGGAATCAGAATCAGCCTGAAAAAGCCGAATGCAGAACAACCATCTATGGAAGCCGCATCCTGCAGTTCTACAGGGATCGACAGGAAGAATCCACGCAGGATCAGGGTGTTACCGGATATCCCGAAGGCGGTCTGCACCAGGATGACCGCCAGGAGAGTATCAATCAGTTTCATCTGGCGGACGACGAGGTAGACCGGCATGATGGCAACCGTGATCGGGAACATGAGCCCCAGGGTGAGCAGGTTGAAAGCCAGGTCCTTGCCCCGGAATTCCATACGGGAAAAGACAAAGGCGGCCAGGCTGCAAACAAACAACACGCCAGCTGTCGAACACAGCATAACCAAGAAACTGTTGCGCAGCAAGTTCCAGAACGATGGCGTGGTCAAGATGGTACCAAAATTTTCCCAATGCGGGGGAATGGGCAGGGTGTAAGGATGTAAAAACATCTCGCCGCGCGTTTTCAGGGCACCAAAGACCATGATCACGATGGGCACAACGATGATCAGCGACACAATACTCAGTACGAGGTACTGGAAGAACCTGGGTAACCTCTTCTTGAAAGCGTCACTTTTACGATAATCAATGGTTGCCATGGAGATTCCTTTTCTAAATGCCGCTCAAGGGATCGGGTTGGTGGCTAAGCCACTGGTATGCCACGGAAAAGATCAGGCAGAACACCAGCATGACGAGCGCCACGGCCGAACCATAGCCCAGCTGGGAACGGAGGAATGCAAAGCGATACATATAGGTGGCCATCATTTCGCTGGCATTAACCGGTCCGCCCCTGGTCATGATCCAGACCAGATTGAACTGCGTCAGCGATCCCAAAACAGACAGGTAGGTGGTGGTTCGGAGGGTGGTACCAAGCAGGGGCACGGTAACATACCAGACCGACTGCCAGCGGTTGGCACCATCGATCATGGCAGCCTCTTCGAGCTCCCTGGGGATGTTTTGCAGGCCGGCCATGAACAAAAGCATGTGCAACCCAAAATATTTCCAACTGAGCACGAGAAAAACGCAGAGCATGACCTGGTTCATATCCCCCAGGAAATTCTGTGGATGGACACCCGGAATAAGGATCAAAAGCGCATTGATAAAGCCGTTCTCCGGGTCAGGACTGAACATGCTGATCCAGATGATGGCTGTGATGACTTCAGAAATCACGTAAGGCATGAAAAAGACCGAGCGGAAAAACACCCGCCCGGGCAGGTCACGTCCCACCATGATGGCCAGCAGCAAAGCCAGGGGTAACTGGATGGCCAAAGAGAACACCACGATTATGAGGCCGTTCTCCATCGCT
>JBGOZL010000241.1:0-4592 GCA_041480185.1 Anaerolineae bacterium | reverse complement strand
GCCAGACAAAGAGGAGTACGCAGCGGATTGTGCCTCGCAAACAGGGCACGCCTGGGCGACTGACCCCGCCCGGGCAGCGTTGCGGGCGGCGTTCTCAACCATGCTCAAACCGTACACGTAGATCCCCAACTGCAACATGCCGACCAGCAGGATAAGCACGAGGGGCAACAGGATGGCCAGTTCGATCGTGTTGCTGCCATCCTCGCCTTTAAGCAAGAACTTGTCAATTCTCATTTTTCGCTTTCCTCACCCCGTTACAGGCTGGTCGTAACAGACAACCAGCCTGTCCTCGGAACCCCTTAGCTTCCCAATTTGGAGAGGATGCTCTGGAAGAAGCCAGGGATGAAAGCCTGGAGGATCGCACCCACGGCCAGCAGAACAACCACGATGATGGCAATGATCTGACCCCATTCGATGGTCAGCGCGCCGCGCTCCGTCTGTGGAATATTCCGTATGACGGTCAGGGCCTTAAAGGCCAGACGGTTAATCATATTTGAGAAGGGTTTCATTTTTAGGGTCTCCTTTTGTATCTGAATAAAATAAGATTGGTGTCTAAGGGAGAGCAGGCTGCTCCCGCTGAGTGGTCGGTTCTGGACTCCAGCCTCGCCCACGAAACGCAACCTGGCTGGGTTGTGTGCCTTGGACGAGACTGGAATTCCAGTCTCGCTTCTTCGTTTTTGTCAGCCAGGCTTACGGGCAATGATTCGTCGAAGCCCACGCCGACCCCCGTACAAGTCTAAAATACGGGAAATAAAAGCGAGTAGGTTGTACATAGCATCCTCCTAAAGAAAAGATGCCGAAGGACCCCGTCCCTCGGCCGAGTCGAATATTCTGCCTCGAACCTCGGGGCAGGGTCTGGGTGGTCTCGTCTCACGAAGATCGCATCGGAGGTACTTGATCATCCAGACACCGCAATAGACGATCTTTTCAGATCATCTACTGGAGAGTCTGGATGATATTTCCCAGATCGATGCCTCACGAAAATCACGAGGCCACCCAGAACCTACCGGTCACTCAGTTTTTAACGAACAGCCCTGCTCTCCCGCAGCCAGTAAACACCGCCCATATACGGCGGTGAGACTGCCTTCTTATTGTGCCCGTTCGCGCGGCACATCGAACATATACAGCCGGTCAACACATAGTTTCTCGTTGAACAGCTTTTCCCATGCCTGCCCGGCTTCTAAATCAAAGAATGTGCCGGCAGAGATAATGCTCAGCTCGTAGCATATGACTTTGCCTGGATGGCTTCCAAGGATGCCGACCGTTGTTCGTGCAATCGCAGCTGCAGCCCCATTCCGCTTCCTAGCAGTGATCAATTTTCGGAACGCGGCCGGCAGGATGGGTGTAACCACCAGATTGCGCCCTTCCGGGCAAATGGCAAGCATGGCTTTGGCTTCCCCAGCTTCCCAGGCACTGAGTCTGGTGATTTTGGGAGCCAGCCCAAAGACCTGCACGCAAATGTTGTCCAGCCAAGCTT
Organism: Anaerolineae bacterium; assembly: GCA_041480185.1. GTDB lineage: Bacteria > Chloroflexota > Anaerolineae > Anaerolineales > Villigracilaceae > UBA877. The sequence continues at coordinate 3,115 of JBGOZL010000241.1, read as the reverse complement.
TTGGGTCTTCAACCTGCACTGTTTTTGCAGCCTCAGCACGTTTGAGCATCAGGTCGTGCTCTGCCCAGCGGGAATAGGAAGTATTCAGGTCATCAATGGCTTTCCGCTGGCGTTCATTTCCGGCAACCATCAACGCGCCGAACAACAGGACTGCCAGGAGGACGACGACTGCGAGTATGGTATCTAGCATTTACTTTTCTCCTTTTTCTGTTTGCTTTTTCTTGGTTTCTTCCCGTACGGAGGCAGCGTTCATCAGCAAGCTTTCCAGACGGTGAATGGCGGCAGGACGTTTATCAGACCACGATGACGAGCTAAAAGCGGCCAGTAGCCCGACCAGGCCAATGAGAGGCCAGATATAAACCGGGTCAAAGGCGGACGGATTGGGCAAGCTCTGGGGTTGAGCTGGACCGAGTGCCGGTACAGGACCCGGGGCAGTAGCTTGAGCCGTGGCTGTCTTTTGCGGGACAAGTGCAGGGGCAGCGGTGGCTGAAGAGGTTGGGATTACCTGGGAGGTTTGCGTAGGTACGTTGGGCTGAAAGCGCGTGGGGGTTGGCAGCGGTTGCGGGATGCGCACCGTACCAATATCCTGACCGGTGTTTCCGAAGGCATCCCAGGCAGTGACCAGAACCGCAAAGTCACCTGGGGGGGCAAACAGCCCATCGTCCCACTTCCCATCCCATTTGAGGTTACTCGGGAAATTGCTAGCGTTGAAGATATAAGTGCGGGAATGTCCCTGACCGTCCGAGATGGTGATCCGTGCACCCGTCACCGGTAGGATGGTTCCCTGGATGCTGACCTCGGCTTGCTCCCACAGCCACCAGGTCTTGGTGATGCTGACCCTGGGACCCTGGTTTGCAACCAGGACTGTAATCTGCGCCGTGCTTTCCTTGTTACCGGCTACATCGCTGGCCCGCACCAGGATGACATAGGTCCCGTTTGGAACTGCATTTGTGTCCCAGGTGTAGGACCAATACCCACCGGCGATCGCCAAGGGCAGCCAGGTAGTTCCACCGTCCACGGAGATTTCTGCGGCAGACGGACCGGAGGTCAGGTCAAGTGTTTGCCCGCTCATTTTGAAACTGCCGTGAATGACCGTCTTGGTGCCTTCGGCTGGAGAAGTGAAGGTGGACAGCGGAGGGGTGGGATCCACGTCAACAGAGTCCATGCTCGTGGTAACGTTGCCAGCCCGGTCGGTGACGCGGGTAGTGATCGTATACCGGCCTTCCACGAGCGACAGCGGGCCAGCCTGCCAGGTCAGGCCTCCATCCAGGGAATAAGCAATATCCTGCACGCCAGAATGTGCATCATTTGCCTCCGCCGAAAACTCCAGACTGCCCGTATACCATCCATCTGCCCCCTGGGGTGGAGGCAAAGTCACTGTCACAGTCGGGGGGGTGGTGTCAACCGAGAGTGGATGACTTTCCAATGTCTGGTTGCCAGCCAGGTCGCTGGTCTGGAAGTCAACCACATGGATGCCATCCGATACGGTTGCACTTGGCCCATCTTCCCACGCTCCGCCATCCACCCGATGTCTATCGCTGAATACGCCGGAAAGTGTGTCCATGCTCGTGCTGGTCAGAGTCACCGGCGAGATATACCAGCCGTTCGACCCATCCACAGTTGGTACGGATACGGTCATGCTCGGTGGGGTCATATCCAGGCTGAAAGTGTTGGAAATGGTCACGCGGTTCCCGGCCACATCGCTGGCCTGGAACTCAATTCCATGCACGCCCTCCGGAGCGTCGCAGGTTGCAGCGGAGATCCATGCCCCACTGTCCAGGCGATATTTCATGCTCGCCAACCCGGAAGTTGTATCAGAGCCTGAACCGGACAGGGTAAAGGGCGAGATGTGCCAGCCGTTCAGCCCGTCAGCAGGTGGGACGGATACAGAAAGACTCGGCGGGGACGTGTCGAGCCTGATCGTCCCGCTGGTTGAGGCGGTATTCCCCGCGAAGTCGGAGACGACAGCGGTCAAATTGGTTGTACCCTGCGCGGAGGCGTTGAACGAAACGCCGCCGCCATTGATACTGGCTGTTCCAAAAATGCCCGAGGTGACGTCGGTTGCTGAAGCAGAGGCGGTTACCGATCCCGACACGAACCACCCATTCAACCCATCGGCAGGCGGGATGGACAGGGTCAGGGTTGGAGCAAGACTGTCCACCATCATTGCAGCGGAAGCCATCGTTGATGTGTCGCCCCACGAGGAGAGTGCCCAGAAATTAAGGTTGGTGGTGCCTTCCGGAAAGGTCCAGGAACAGGCCGACTCGCTGCATAGCATGCCTGTGCTGCCTTCGATGCCGGTGATGCTGTATCCACCCAGTGGCTCGTTCCCGGACAGGTTGAGGGTCGCCATCCCCCTGCACCAGCCGTTGTTGCCGGGTACGGTACACCCGGTTGTTCCACTCACGGTTGCAGGTGGATACGTGCTGGTACTGGTGGTTTGGGTGCAGCCGGTTTCACCGCTGGAGCAGCTTTGGGTGCTTCCAGCGAGGAGCGCGATGTTACAGGATAGACCAGCACCGCAAGTCCCCGGCCAGGATGTCCCGCAAGCGGTGGGCGCATTGTTGAAGTAATCCGCCACGCTCGCAGGTGATGGGCAACTCGCAGGAGAAAAGTACAAAGTGAGAAAGCAGGTGCCAGACGGAGACGTGATGGTGGCCCGGTAATTGCAATACTGTCTCTCCCAGGTGGTGGTTGTCACTGTCCGTTTCGGGCCAATATAGCTGGCAGATGCTATTCCGGACATAGTCAGGGCGAGGATAAGGGCGACCAGGAAACTCTTTACGATTTTCATGTGAAAACTCCTGCTTTATTCTTGCCGAAGTCCAGGAGATCTGGGTCGGATGCGCTTCAGAAACAACCGGGAGGACACTTTGAACTTTTCCAGGATCCTGGCCAAGAGGCTGGATTGTCCTGGTTTTGATTCCAGCGCCTTGATCCAACGGTGGAGGATCTCTAACTGCCGGGCAAGGGACAGGTTGTACAACGGGATGTCGGTCAGTCGTCCGGAGGCTTCCAGGGTTTTCAGCCATCCCAGATAAGAAGACTCGGGGAGGAAGATAACGATCTTGTCACCTGGCTTCGACCTTTCCAGGATCGATTTGACAGTCCGCTG
>JBGOZL010000240.1:0-4601 GCA_041480185.1 Anaerolineae bacterium | reverse complement strand
GTGTTGTCGCCCAGGTTGGGAATATGGATGGTTGCACGGGATCGGATCGCCTGACCGGCAAGACTATCACCGATGTACAAGCGCTGGCTCTTGACTGCGTCGGAATGGAACCCTGAGCTGGCTGCATGGTAAAGTATCTGGGTTTTTGTGTTGATGAGCAGGATATTAACCGCATCCACTTTCAACTGGGAAACAATATGGTCGATGAGGATTCCCAGGGTCACCTTCAAGTCAAGGATGGTATTGATTGCCATATCAACTGCGCGTAGGGAAGCCAGGTGTTGCAACTGGCGCTCCGTCTGCTGGTGAAGGGTGGCACGGCGGATGGCATTTCCGGCCATTTCACTTAACGTTACCAAGAGGTGGGCTGCATCCGGTTGAAGCTGGCGGGGTAACTCAACTGACACGAACAAGACTCCAATGGTCTCACGCACAGTACGAATAGGCACACAAGCACCTCCCCAACCCCCTGGAATCTGATCACGTGTGCTTTCAAGGGTAAGCGGGTCTGTGGCAAATTCTTTAGAAAGGGTTACTTGACCGGTCTTGAAAACGGTACCGGCAATCCCATCCCCAGGCTTGACCGGCATTTCCTGGATGGAAGTGAACCAGCCGCGCGCCACCTTTTCCTTCAATAGGCCATCGGCGGGGTCATAGAGCCAGATCACACCTGATTCGCATCCCAAAACTTGCAGGGTTTCATCCAGGAGGCTGGGCAACATTTCGTCAACAGTCTGGGCCGCCCGTAGAGCTGTCGAGATATGGTTTACCGCTTCCAACTCCTTTAATCGGCGCAGGGTTTCTGCATACAGCCGGGCATTTTCGATGGCGACCGCGGCATGTGCTGCCAGCAATTCCAACAAGGATTGATCATCAGCTGTATAAGCGTAAGGTTTGTAGCTTTGAACAGATAACATCCCCGTCACTTTTTCCCCTAATCGCAAAGGGACTGCTAGGATTGACCGGACCTCTTCTTCCTCGCCAAAGTGAACACTTCCGGGAATTGGCTCCACGGATAAATCATGTGTGATGACTGGCTTGCCGGTTGAGATTACCAATCCTGACAGCCCTGCTCCGGCAGGGGTGCGATCTGCCTGCCATCGTCCGCCTTTATCCACCAGATAGACTCCAACAGTCTCCTGGTTTTGTTCATCCAATAAGGTGATAACAAATGCTTCTGCCGGCATCAGCTGTACTGCCGCCCGATGGACTGCCGTATAAACCCGTTCCGGGTCCTGGCTGGCTTGTGCAATCTCCTGGCTGGCTCGGTGCAAAACAGCACGTTTTTCAGCAGCTTGCAGCGCATCATGGTATAAACGGGCATTCTCAAGAGCGATTGCCATTTGCTGCGCCAGCAATTGCGCGACTCGCACCCCGTTTTCGGAAAAGAAATTGGGGGTAATACTGTCAACCACCAATACACCTATCATGCGTTGGTGGGTAATAAGAGGTACCGCCAGGATCGAGCGCCCATTTTCAGCACCTGGAACCCAATTCCATTCTGGATGGTCAAGAGTATTGGAAATGATGGGTTTTAGATCCTGTGCCATTTGTCTGAGGACGGAACTATCTTTAAGGAGTCCATTGGGAGCCTGGCTGGTCAATTCATTTTTTATATAATCCATGCCAGCTATGAGGTCAGGTCGTCCAGATTCTCCAATCAGGAGTACTGAAGCTGTATCGAACGTGAATAAGTGTTTTAGCTGACCAAGCATCAACCTGATTACTTCATTTACATCCAAACTCGCTGTCACAACTTGAGCCACCTGGCGGAGGGTTTCCGCCTCCTGCCGTCGGGTACGCTCCGAATCAAACAAACGTAGCTTTTCAATCACTGTTGCAAGCGTGCCGGCAATTGTATTTAGCAGGCGTTCGTCATCCTCGGTGAAATAGTTAAGTAGACGACTTTCGGCATTTATGACTCCGATCAGGTTTTCTCCCGATTTTATCGGCACACATAATTCAGAGAGTGTTTCAGGGACAGTGTTCAAGTAATGGGGATCATTCCGCACATCTGCAGCGAAATATGGCTCACCGGTAAGAGCAACATAACCCATGATCCCTTCCGTAAGAGGAATTGTGGCTTTCGCTTCAAATGATTCACCATGATAAGAAGGATGAGGGCGCAATTCTTTACTTGTTGGGTCAAGCAAAGCCACACCAAAGTCATCCACATACAAAGCAGTTTCAATCACGTGGGTTACTTGCTCAATTAATTGATCTACACTGGAGGTCTGCGCGGCCGTCATTGAAACACTATGCAAAACGGTTAGTTCTTTTAACTGCCTCTGCAACGCATCCTCAGCCTGCTTGCGACTGATCGCAATAGCAACTTGCGTAGAGACAAACTCCAGCATCTGCTGATCCCGCACGCCGTATGCTTTCGGATCTGAGTAATGTTGAACGACCATTGCGCCGATAGTTTTCCCCTCTATTACCAGTGGCACACCCAACCAGATCGCAGATGGCACTCCAAGCAGCTTTATTGCACCTTGTCGCTCCAGTTCGTCATGAACTGCCTGGGTACACAGCAAGGATTTGCCGGTCCTCAAAACATATGCAGTTAACCCTTGCCCTGGCTGAATCTCTTTCAGATATGGCTCATCCTGGTCGTCCTTGAAATATTGAAATCGTAGGACATTGTGTTCTTCATCATATAAGGTGATATAGAAGTTTTCAGCTGGCATTACTGATGAGATAATCCCATGGATTTGCAGAAACAGATCCTTCAAGGACTTGGTTGTCTCGGTTGCAATCGCAATGCGGAACACTGCTTCCTGGAGATTCTGTGCTCTCTTTCGTTCGCTAATCTCACGAAAAATGACCAAAGAGGCTAACATATCCTGAAAATGGATGGGGGCTGCCGTCACCTCGACGTCAATCGTTGTTCCGTCGACACGGATAAACTTTTCTTCCGTTACTGGAACAACTTTCCCCTCGGCAATTTGCTGCCGCATGCGCTCGATCACTAAGTCCCGGTAATCGGGATGGACAAAATCCATCATCGGCTTTTCTGTGATGTTTTCTATTTTCTCAGCGCCGAGAAGGATCATTGCGGCTTTGTTTGCCAGCAATATCCTACCGCCGCTATGTACGGCGATCGCATCAGGAGAAAGATCGAAAAGCTGGTGATATCGATCCTCGCTTTCCTCGAGAGCCATCTCGGCCTGTTTACGTTCCGTAATATCAAGTAATATTCCCTGCCAGAATAATGGAGTGCCAGATTGGTCGTGTATCAACACAGCTTCATCCCGAACCCACATGGTTTGCCCAGAACTGGATGTCATCCGATATTCGGCAGCAAATGGTTCACCCGATTCAAACGTACGGGTATATTCCGACAACACTCGCTCATGGTCTTCCGGGTGAATCACCTTAGTCCATAAGTCATTGTTTTTCGACCATTCATCTGGGTCATATCCCATTAGCGTTTTAATTTGTGGACTCACATATTGAGTTTGACCAATTTGCTCAGCCGAGTCAGTGTATACGATGGCAGGAATTTGTTCTACCAGGGCACGGTAACGCGCTTCAGCTTCACGAAGTGAATCTTCCGCCCGCTTTCGTTCGCCAAGTTCAGATTGGAGGCCCTCGACAAGACGTGCATCGTGGACAACGCTTGCAGCTTGTCCCGCGAAGAGAAGCAGGAGATGCGCGTCTGATTCAGTTAACTTACACCGGATTTCAGAGGAATCATTGACTCCCAAAACCCCAACTAACTCACCACCAAAAAGCATCGGGACTTCAATTACGGCATGATATGGAATATCTTTGTAAATGGGTGAACGCCCTTCCCAAGCACTATAATTATCGACAATCAGTGCTTGGCGGGTTTGTGCCACCTTACCCGCCATTCCCTCTCCCATCTTCAGGTGCACTCCGAGGGGAACCGTAAATCCCTTCTCTACTGTCAGGATTAGATCATTTGCGGTTTCATCATATAAATAAATGAAACCACTGGGTACTTTGAGTAATTTTATGGAACGCTCAACGATGGTGCGCAGTAGGGAGAACAAATCCTGTTGTACCGCAAGGTCAAGCACCGTATCCTGAAATGCAGCCAGCTCTTCAACACGCCGGCGCAGTGCCATCTCTGCCACCTTTTGTTCGGTAATATCCAGCATTACTCCATGCCAGAAGAGCGGGTTGTCCTTCGAATCATGCAGTATGGTCGCTTCGTCGCGGACCCAGACAATACGCCCCTCTTTCCCGATCAATCGGTACTCAATAAGGAATCGGTCACCGGTCCGATTGGTCCTTTCATTCTCGGCTAACACCCTATCCCGATCTTCTGGATGAATCATATTGCGCCAAAGAGCAGGCTCAGCAATCCATTCCTCGGGGGTATACCCTGAAAGCTTCTCGATTTGTGGGCTAATGTAAACCGTGCTGCTAAGTTCATCGATTGAATCCGTGTATACCGCAGCAGGAATCTGTTCGATTAGGGTATGGTATTTCGCTTCTGCATCCAGCAACGCCTGTTCAGTTTTTTTGAAGTCTGTAATTTCCAACATGACACCAGTCAATCCAACTACTTTTCCATCTTCCTGGATTAGATGACTGGATGTATGAACATTCCGGATCTTGCCATTTTTATCAAG
>JBGOZL010000239.1:0-4607 GCA_041480185.1 Anaerolineae bacterium | reverse complement strand
GGGTTTTATCCTCCGGTCACCGGAAATGATAAGCTAAGGCATGAGTTGTCTGTTTTTGAAGGACCAAAGGGTTCGTTGAAGTTTCCATTGGATAAACCAATTCCTTACGACCTGATCAGTAAAATAGTGAAAATTAGGGTAAGGGAAAACTTAAAAAGAGCAGGTGCAAAACAGAAGAAGAAATAGAGAACATTGGCTGTCCCTGGTTGAATTGGACTTGTAATGGAATAGTCCTCCAGCCAACGCGTTCAGCCGGCTTTCCTTCGATGCGCTCCCCAATGTGTTTGATACGGTAAGTGGGGCTCGCTCGAAATTATCCCTTTACAATTCTACATGTAAGGGATAAAATTTTGCCAATTAGGATAGGAGTTATCTATGAATAAAGGTGTCACTCTCATTATCTATCCCGTCAAAGACTTGGCTAAGGCAAAGACCCTGTACGGCAATCTCTTGGGAATTAAACCGTATGCGGATTTCCCGTATTACATAGGTTATAAGGTTGGCGATCAGGAAATTGGGCTGGACCCGAATGGACACAAGCAAGGGATGATGGGACCGGTCTGTTATTACCAGGTTGACGATATTAAAAAAAGCTTGCAAATTCTCCTGGATGCTGGGGCAACGGTACAACAGAAGGTCAAGGATGTCGGTGGGGGCAAGCTGATCACGACCGTAAAAGACGGAGACGACAATGTCATCGCCTTGATGCAGATGCCTTAATCAACTAGCGAGAAATCGATTAATTCGCTATCCCCGTCCGTCCGCCATAAGCAACCCAATTCCCCTCTCAGTTACATGCACGGAGGGTTTGGATCGTTGCTACAATCCGGTTTTCTTTCATAATCCCGCCGACGCTTATTGATCAAGGCAGTGCCTTCGCAGCTTGACAGAAGATCTCGCCCCATGCCTTTCCCTCTCCTTCAAGACCGTATCTCTCTCCATTTCTTACGATGATTAAATTTTTTACGGGGGAAACATAGATGAATTGACCAAGGTTACCCATTGCAAAATAGTCTTTGCTGCTCGGGTTGCAGTTCTCACCCCACCACATGTATCCATAATTAATCGGGAGTCCTTGAAGTAGGCCTTTATCCCGAGTAGATTCTTCCACCCATGCAGACGGCACAATCTGCTCTCCATCCCAGTTCCCGTTATTAAGATAGAGCCGTCCAAACTTTGCAAAATCTATTGCGCGGGCGTTGATCCCGCTTTCCATTTTTTCGAAACCACTTGCTTTGCTGTCCAGGCTCCACGAGCCATCGAATTCCATTCCAATGGGAGTCCAGATTTTTTCCTGTAGGTAGTCGGTCACTGTTTTGCCGGTTGCCCGCTCCAAGATCATGCCGATCAGTAGGGGATTGTAATTATTGTATACAAAGGTGACGCTTGGCGGCTCCACCACTTCAGTTTCCGTGAGAGCCAGATGACGGAGATTATCAAACTCATAAGTGAGGTTGTCATCTCCGAAGCTGATAGGTCTATCTGTGTTATAGCGTAGGCCCGAGGCCATCATCAGTAAATGGCGGATTTGGATATCCTTGAAACGCGGATCGCGGGCTGCCAGTTCAGGGATGTAATCGGTAATGGGGTCACTTAGACTTTTTATATATCCTTCGTTGATGGCGATCCCGACCAGCGCAGAGTCGAATGACTTGGCGACAGAAAAGGATGTGACGATTGAATCACGCTGGTTTCCCTTGAAGTAGCGTTCGTAGACGATAGTGTCATTTCGTATGACTAGGAAAGCCTGGGTGCCAGTGTCTGCTAAAAAGGTATCCAGGTCCTTGATTTCCGAGTTTGATTGAAATGCCGCTTTTACCTGGGTTTCCATTGATTTATTCTCAGCAAGCGAGAACGGAATAGGACTGGCAGTCAGGGTTCGTTCCGGAAGGATGCGGTAATCATAGACATTTCCCATGTTCATAAATATCTCACGGTAAACATATTGAGGCGAATAGCGAAGGGCGATAGAGACATTCAAGATAATGAACAAACCAAGCAAGATTAGTGCGCCCCAAAGGATTATTCGAAGAACGAGGGTCGATGTTTTTTTCATGCTAGTCGCTCTCTTGTTGGAATTTTTTTGGTCATGGATTCTGAACTTGGCACTTCAGCGTCAGGTTAATTTCGGGAACGGTGACCTCCAACCAGTCGGCATTGAAATGGAACCGGCGGGTGAGCTGTCCGATATCGAAGACCTCTAGGATGAAAGTCTGTGAGTCCTCCCAGTAGCCGGACTGCGCCGTTCCCTGGGAATCCAACTGGTACTTCCCATCCAGCCCGACTGGTGAGGACGTTTCCTGTCCATTTCGTACCATCGAGAATACGCCCGCATTCGGATAGTTGAACTCCAGCCGGAAACTGGTCACGCCGACCGGGTTGATATCGCAGGCGTAGGTCTTCCCGGAAACCACCTTGGCAATGTCGGGCTGTACTGTGGATGGATGTAAGCCGGAGCCTTTTGCAGCGGTCGAAAGGGCGGCGGTGAGTTTTGCTTGGCCAGCCGGGTTGGCTGGCAATTGTGCAGGCGCGCCCAGAAATGTTTTTATCAGGAACGCCAGGTCAATATCGGACCCACCAGCCGTGACGACCACCACCGCGTTCATGGACGGGATGACGCGGATAAACTGGCCGCCCCGGCCCAAGGCGTAGAAATCGACCGGTGAGACCCACCAGCCGTAGCCATAGCCGTATTCATTTCCCACCATCCGGCTGTGCGCCCGCACGGAGTCCGAGACCCAGGCAGCTGAGACGATCTGGCGGCCCTCCCATTTGCCCTGCTGAAGCCATAAAAGACCCAGTTTGGCAGCATCCTGTGGTTTCAGGTGCAGGTCACCCCAGCCGTGGTAATAACCCTGCGGATCGGTTTCCCAAGCCACATCCTGGATTCCCAGCGGTTCGAACAGGTACTGCCGGGCAAAGTCCAGTTCCGTCATCCCGGTGGTTTCCTGCAGGATAGCCGAGAGCAGGTGCATGCCGGGGCTGTCATAGCAGAATTGTGTCCCTGGCTGGCTCGTCATCTTGCGGTCCAAAGCAGCCTGGACCCAGTCCGGCTGGGAGCGCATCGCATCTAGGGTGGGGTCATCCCCATGAAAGCAGCCCGATTCCATGCCGTTGCGCATGCTAACGAGATCTCGCACGGTCAGGCTCTTCTTGCGATCGTCAAAATTGGCGATCGTCCGGTCCGGAAAGAAGGACACCACCGGCTGGTCGAGCCGGAGCTTGCCCTGGTCGGCAGCAATGGCAATCAGGGTGGTGGTAACGCTCTTGGTCACTGACCCGAGATCGTGGGGAAACGATCCGTCGTATGGAGAAAAATAGGCATCCAGCACCATATAGCCATTGCGGATGATCATCACGCTGTCAATGGCAACGTGCTTGTTGTGGATGGCCTGAATCTCTTCGGCAAGCTTGGCAGAATCGAGACCCTGTTGCTCAGGGGTAGTGGTTTGCCAACCGCCTGTCGGCCAATAGTCCGGCGTCGGGAGGGCGCGAAAATTGCCCTGCCCGGGAAGAAAAATGTAAGCCAGGGCGCTGAGTAGTACCATCAGGAGAACCGCCCCTACCCACCACCAGGTACTGAACTTTCGGAGGACTTTCATCGCTGGCCTATCCTTTCCCGGCCTGGTGGCTGGTCTTGAAAATGGCACCGCCGATCCAAACCCATATACACAGAGCACAATTAATTAGATTGAGCACGGGCAAGTTTCCGAGAAAGCCGATCGCTACGCCGGCAATCAGGACGGTTAATATGACGGAACGTGTATTCATGGAGGCCTCCTCATAAACGATTCCATGGATTAAATAGAGGTTGAGATGTTGTCAGCTTATGCAGGCTCGGGATTAAGAACCAGGCGATAACCCAAAAACTGACCAATAAATCACTATTGCTTCCCAAAGCAGGATCTTGTTTTTCCGATATAACTTCATTTCTAATCTCCTTTACCGTTTCATCCATTAGAGATGGAAAATGACTCTCCAATTCAATCACCCAACGTCACAATGATCCATTTAAACAGCATGTCAGGCGGAGCAAGGCTTGTTATTTTTATGCGTGCAGGCAGGAGCACGGGAAATTAACACCGTTAACTACTATTGCGTGGTAACGGAATGACCTGAGACCGAGGGAAAAAGACATTCAAGCGCGTCTATTGAATATTGGCATCGCGCAGAAAGAGGTATAGTCGAAAGCACGGTTAGGATGTTTCTCCAGATTTTATATGTGTCTCTTTTAATAGATTTGCAGTGATTAGACCTCCGAGTGCTCCAAATAGGGGGTAAAGGACTGCATCTACTACAAGGAAAATGAATGCTGTACTGATGGTATCCGCCAAAGTACCTGATCTGAAGGGAAGATCACCTTCTATTTGAAAAGCGCGGGCAAGGCTGTTAAAGATAGGGATCGATATCGGGCTGGTTACAGCATAAACCACCACTCCCACCAGAGCGCCAATAAGCCCGGAAAGAGCTCCCAAACTTGCACCCTGAGAAACGGTTGGGCCCGGTTTTCCTTGTTGGAACTGCCGGTAAAGGAATACAGCCAGGCTGCCTCCGATCCAAACCCATATACACCGAGCACAATTAATCAGGTTGAGCACTGGTAAGTT
>JBGOZL010000238.1:0-4609 GCA_041480185.1 Anaerolineae bacterium | reverse complement strand
TCAGCAGTGCCATGAGCGGGACCCTCCATTTGGCTGAACAGGTCGGACGCAAGAGGATGTACCGGTCCATGCGGTTGATTCAAAGGGTCCGACAATGAGCCTGGGATGGCAGGTGCTGGTTGCCACTCGTATCCGGGAGTTGGGAGGAACCGCGACCAAAATGATCGACGCTGCTGCCAGAGTTCGGGACAGACTCGTGCTAATTGTTTGCCTGGATACCTTGGAATATCTCCATCGCGGCGGTCGGATTGGGAGTGCTACTCGGTTTATCGGTAGTCTGTTGGATATTAAGCCGTTGGTGCTGATTAATCACAAGAGGGGTTGATGGAGTCGGCTGGTCAGGCTCGAACTCGCAAGAAATCCATTGACACATTGGTGAGTCGCTTTTTCGAGCAAATTATCCCCGGGACACTCAAACGGATTGCCGTCCTCCATGGTAATGCCCTATCTGAGGCGCAGGCATTGGCTGATCGGATTAAAATGATTTCCACCCAGTGGAACTTCTTGTCAATATAACCGGGCCCGTACTGGGCATCCACACCGGCCCGAGAGCGCTTGCATTATGCGGTTATTCTGAAGATTGATCGCTGTTTAGGAATTTGGGAATGATGATAGGGATGTATGGTTTTGCGATACCATTATGAGCTTATTCTCCGTTGTGCATTTCCTCCTGGATTTTTCTTGATTAATTCTCTGACAGCTCGTTTCCTGCCCTCGAACTGGATGATTAAATAGCCTCTTGGCTGTTTGGTGGAAATTTCGATGAATCCGGGAAAACCTTGCGAAGGTTTCTCAGAACCCTTTCCAAGGTTTTATTTTATGTAGGAGATGAAATTTCCATTTCCTTTCAATAACATGCCCCTCGTATCCCCTAAACGATTTAACCCTCGCCTTTTCGCGTAGTCATCCTCTGTTCAAACTATGCTTCGAAATGCTTTATAAAAACTCTCCTGCGCTTGTGCTGCCTCTTCTCGTAGTATTTCCATTGACCCTGTACGTTCTGGTTTGTCTCGAGTTCCGGGTTTGATTCTACTTTCTTAATCCCCAATTTGTTAAATACATTGTGCATTTTGTTCATCAGGATCGCATTAACGCCCTTCCCCTGGTATTCCGATCGGACTGCCACCAGGTACAAATCTGCCCGGTCATTCTTCCTTAGTGCCCTGAGGAGATGAATAAATCCTAACGGGAAAAGCTGTCCTTTTGTTTTCTGCAATGCCAGGGACAACGAAGGCATGACTATCCCAAAAGCGACCATGCGGTTTTTTTGGTCCATAACCATGGGCACAAAATCTGGAGTTACGAAACCGAAATATTGATTGATATAAGTTTCCTTTTGTTTTTCGGTCAACGGGACAGTGCAGTACAAGTTCTTATATTCATCATCTAGCAACTTGAAAAGTTCGTTGGCATATGTCAGGAGCTCTTTTTTATGGTCTAGCTTCAGTATTTTTAACTTATTGCGCCGCAGGGAAATATCCGCGATTCGGGCGATGGTTTCGTTGGGTTCAGGTGGTACCGAAAACTCATATTCCATCCAGTCGGTGTCTTTCGCATATCCCAAATTCACCATGTGTTGCGGATAATAAGGATGGTTATAGATGGTAGCCAGGGTGGAAAGCTCAGTAAAACCATCTACGAGCATCCCCTCACGGTCCAAATCAGTGAATCCGAGCGGACCATGCACTGCGGTCATTCCCATTTCCTTCGCCCAGGTTTCCACTCTCAACATCAGGGCTTCACTGACACTCGGGTCATCTATGAAATCGATCCATCCGAAACGCATGTATCGTTGCCCCCATTTTTCGATATGCCGCCGGTTAAGGATGGCGGCTACCCGGCCAACCATTCGTCCCCTTCGATAGGCTGCCCAATATCGCGCCTCGCAGTGTTCAAAAGCAGGGTTCTTATCCCGCCTTAGCGTGTTTAGCTCATCAAATAGGAGAGTCGGGACCCAATAGGGGTTGCCTCGGTATAGATCGAATGGAAAATGGACGAAGCTCTTTAACTCTTTCAACGTGGTTACTTCATTTACCTGCAAGTTCATGAAATTTACCTTTCCTATTAATTATTTACTTCCGACGGAATCGGCTCCCCCTCGGCTTTGATTGCTTTTTAATTGTCTCACTTTTATCGGAGGGGATTGCCACAGGTGCATGCAATGTCTGCTGATAATAATCATCCAGCAGCATGGCAATGATGGGCAATTCTTCTTCGCTTTCTGCCAGACTCCGGGCAAGTGGTGTAAATCGTCGCGACCTCTCAGATTGAAGTTTATCCCGCCCTCGCAAGCGGGTTTCGAGCAGGGCGGTGGTTCGTTCCGCCACCATGGCTGCCACGTCCGCATCGGACGGGATCGTGCGTTCCTCAAAGGGAATGTTGAAAGTTTTGGCTATTTTGTCAAGAGTGTATTTTTCCAGCCGGTTTACCAGGGAAATGGCCACCCCGGTGGCTCCAGCGCGCCCGGTCCTCCCGGCCCTGTGAATATATGCCTCAAGTTCGTCGGGCGGCTCGTATTGGATGACGTGCGAGAGTGCAGGGATATCCAATCCGCGTGCCGCCACGTCTGTCGCCACCAGGAATCGCAGGGTGCCTAGTCGCACCCGGTCAAGCACCTTTTCCCGGTCGGTTTGGGAGAGATCAGCACTCAGCTCGTCCGCATCATACCCGAACCGCTGTAAGACTACCGAAACATAATGGACTCGGGCTTTTGTGTTGCAAAAAATGATGGCTGACGTGGGGTTTTCTATTTCGATTAATCGCACCAAGCTGCGGTCTTTGTCCATTCCAGGCACAATGTAGAAAACATGCTCGGTATCGGTGACATGGATGTGGTCGGTACTCAGGCTGAGAAATTCACCCGCGCGGATGAATTCTTGTGCCGTGCGAAGTACCGAATCAGGAAAAGTGGCTGAAAACATGCAGGTGTGCAGGGGGTGCTTGGGGAGGTAATGTTGGATTTCCCGCATGTCGGGATAAAACCCCATCGAAAGCATGCGGTCGGCCTCATCATAGATCATCGTTTTGAGCTGTTCCAGCGAGAAGGTACGCTTAAGTAAATGATCCAGCACCCTGCCTGGCGTGCCGATCACGATATGGGATCCCGCTTTAAGCTCCGAGGTTTGTACGCTGTAGCCTACTCCGCCATAGATGGCAGTTGCCCGCAATCCGGTATCCCCGCAAATTTTTTCCGCTTCCTGCCAGACTTGCCGCGCCAGTTCCCTGGTTGGGACGAGGATGAGCGCCTGGCAGACCGGGCGGGATTTATCTAACCGGGTCATCAAGGGCAGAAGGAATACACCGGTTTTTCCACTGCCTGTGCGTGCTTGCAGCATCATGTTGCGTCCAGCCAATAGGTAGGGGAGGGCACGTGCCTGGACCGATACGAGTGAGGTCCACCCGGCGCGTGCAGCTGCTTCGCGTAAAGGAGCGGGGAGTTGCTCTAAGCTGATATCTGCAAGCGGGTTGGTCTGCTCACCCAGGGAGTAGGAAATACTATTATTCATAGCGCTCTCACTTCAAGTACAGAATATATTAATGTCAGTATATCAAAAGATGCCCTCACAAGGAGGACATCACAGGGGAGTCAATCATTGAATTGTAAATAAGTCCCAGGGATAAGCAATTATTAATGTTTCCAGAATAAAATACCTTCAAGTTTTGATTTCCTCTCGCGCAACATTTATCTGTAGGAGATAACGATGACAGACTTTACCAAACCACCCGAATCCGAGCTTCGCAAACGGTTGTCCCGCATACAATATGAGGTCACCCAGCACGAGGGCACTGAGCCGGCCTTCAACAATGAATATTGGAATAATAAAATAGCTGGCATCTATGTGGATGTGGTATCAGGAGAACCCTTGTTCAGTTCCCAGGATAAATATGATTCGGGTACGGGTTGGCCGAGTTTTACCCGCCCACTCGAGCCGGACAATATCCTCACTCAAACCGATCACAGGCTATTCATGTCTCGCACGGAAGTGCGATCGAAGCATGCAGGTTCCCACCTTGGGCATGTTTTTGACGATGGCCCTGCGCCCAACAGCCTGCGGTACTGCATGAACTCTGCCTCCATGCGGTTCATCCCGGTTGAGCAACTGGAAAAGGAAGGCTATGGTCAGTACCTGGCCTTATTCCAACGAGACTCCAAAAAAACTATCAGCTCATCCGGTAAATAGCTCACCTCAATCTTGTCTGGGTGCATACCTTAGAAATGCAAGAAAAGCATTCCGGGTGAGGGGATTGTTCACGTTGTTGATTACATCAATTACAATTCAGGGAGGAATAATGTGGATTCCCGAACTTATGGCATCGCTGTAGTAGTAGGGATATTCTATTTAATTACATGGATACCAGATCAATCAATTCGGCGAATAGGTAATGAATGATCGTGGGTTTAGCTCCAATAATATACTTATAGTACAAGTACTCTAGCAACTTCCATTTATCCATTCGGCAGTATGATCACCTTTTTCACTGCGGGATCGTGACTTTCGATCATTTCAAAAGCCCTGGGCAGCTCTTTCAGAGGTAGACGGTGCGAGATCAACAGTTCTACCTGTACCTGGCCGGTTTGCAACAAGCTGACTGCCTGGAATGAATTACG
>JBGOZL010000237.1:0-4612 GCA_041480185.1 Anaerolineae bacterium | reverse complement strand
TGCATTGAAGACTATTCGGGCTGCAGAAATGGACAGGCGATGCCCGGAGCGACCTGGGTTACCACCGGAGTTCTCCATGAAGTCGGACATGGCGCGCCACACTTCCTTCGGTTTCGGCCAGGAAGTAGCAGCATAGTCAAGGTAAATCATTCGAGGCTCCATTGTTTTACCTCTTCGACAATACCATTCTCATTTATAAGGGGATCAACCCGGCATTCACCCTGGACAGGTTCAAGGGATTCCGCAACGATGACATAGGATTTCTGTGCATCCTCATGCTTTGGAATCACCCATAGATAGGTCCAGATCGTCGTGGACCCGTTGTAATACACTCCGACGCTGCCTTCCGTTCTTTCCACCCAATTCGTCTCAATCTGGTTGAATGGCGGTTTGGGCATAAGTCCCCGATAAAAAGCTGCTACATCCGCTCGAGGTCCCGGGCAGGTATAGTACCCCCATTGAGCATCAGTCAATTCCTGGAGACGTTCGTCGATGTTCGGCCAATCAAATTTAATGGGCCCATCCAGGACTTGGATCCCGCCACACTTTGGTAATTTTTGCAGCAAGGAGGCTCCCAGTGACAACGGGGTGGGTTCAAGCGTCTGTGAGGTTTGTGTCGTTGCAGGGTTTATGGCAGTAGGAATGGTTGCAGAAGACTCCGTCAGTTGTACGTTGTTGGAGCAGGCAACCATAACTAGACACAGACCACAGACCAAGCATACCCATTTACAGAATTTCATGAAATTTCCTCATCAGCCAGGCGCCTGATCAAATCAGTTCCTTTTCCATCCTGGATAAATCATCGGCTATTTACCGGGTCCTGTGTAAACAACTATACCCTTCTCCAAACATCCGAGCTTTCGTCAAACTCTATCTATTTATAAAAATAGCAGTAAATATTCTCAACCGGGCTAAAATTATCTTTCCAGCCAACACGTGATCATTATTTGAGAACGGTTTTGAGCATATCCACAAAATGAACGGTAGCCAAATTGTAAAAGACGAGCCCTGTATAGAAACCCAAAAGGTAAACCCAATATGTCTTCTTCCCCTCGGCAGCCAAAACGTGCATGCGATAAGGGCAGCCGCCTGCAAGAGCCCCCACGATCCCAACGCCCAGCGCTGACACAATCGTAATGATCAATGCCGAGCGCGTCAGAATCGTTGTCTGGAGTAACATTGGAAATCCGAGAATTCCACTTCCCAGAAAGCCGAAAATGACAAAACCTCCCAGGGCGCCAATGAAAGCTCCTAGCACCCCCTTTAATAAATTTGTGTCGTGTGTAAGAATGAAGTCCCGATAGCCTGAAACAAAACACAGGCGGGACCGCTGCCCCAAATAACCGATGACGAATCCCAGGACCAGGGTTGCAATGGAAGCTATCATGCCATTTCGCTCCGTTTCACAGTTCGAGCAGCGACCCATCGCAGAGCCCAGGTGCCTAGCAGGACCCCGATTACGACGCAGGCCCAGCCAATGATCCCAAGCCAGTTTCCATACGCGCTGAGCAGCACGATCCGGATCGGACAAGCCCCGAGGATCAGCCCAAAATTGATCATTAAAAATCCATTGATGAAGTAGAACAAAGGCTGGCGCACCGATCGCAAGCGGAGCTCGCCATGCTGATGTGCAGCCACCATCGCTCCGAGGACAACACCCACCACGGTGAGCAGCGGCCAATTGGTCGAGGCCAGGCTGTACCCCCAGTTTAAATGCAGGAGATGGTCGGCGATCCAGTTGAACAAATCCTTTGGATGGCAAACCATGCAGACCCCATATGCCAAGGGGGGGATCACTTTGAAATATGCCTGAACAAGTGCTGACCCAAATCCAAGGACAAGACCTGCTTGAAACGGTGAGACCTTAACCTGACGAAGTGACAAGTCCAACCTCCTCCTTGATTTGGGAAAAACTTTGATTCCCTATCCCGACGATCTATTCACAGGTCATTCTTTCGGGGTGGATGAGATCATTGCTAATATCCCTGCCTGCTCAGAAATAAAGCCTTGCAGCATGAGCAGGTGCCCGCGATAGAAATCCGTCTCGACGAATTCCAGTGCCTTTGGAATAAAACTTGGAACCCATGATTCCAGGTGCTCCTGAAAGAACTTCTTTTGCTCTTCCAGAAGGGAACGGGCCTTTGTCGTCTTGCCTGCATCCCAGGCATCCGTTTCACGCACCGATAAAGCATGGATGAATTCCAATTCCACGCCCAGGTAATCCATCCGATCGATGATTTCAGTGGACTGTGCTAAATTATTTTCACGATAGGTCGCGGCCAGGGCTTGCAATAAGGCCACATCCTGCCACTTTTGACTCCAAACCATCTCATACGGAGGCGGAGGACCGTAAGTGGGCGCAAGGCCTCGATATAACCTGGTCCGGTCAACTCCCAACTTCTGAGAAAGCTGGGCTGGCTTGTCACCGGATGTCTCTTTTAGGAAGTTGGACATCAAGGAAGCCCCCCTGGAAGTGTCTTCATTAACAGATTCGTCTTTCGGTAACAACGCCAGCATGGAGGTGATCTCTTTGCTGCGCATCTGCTTTACAAATTTTTCATCCGGTAGCGCGTTGAAGTGGATCGTGAGGAATGAACTGAACGCTGCTCTCGCCCGGGCGATATCGGCGAGTTCCTTCACACCCAGTTTAGTTTTATTCATTTGAATATCTCCTTGGATTTTGGGATTTGCCCAATATATCACTAAACGGGGTGTATTACCATCATCGTTTCCGTCATTGGCTTTGGACGCCAATGCCAGCGTTGACAGCTTATCGCGTTTTGGGATATTCAATCTTCGGGCAAAATTTGTCCTGTGGGTTCATTGGCATGCCCCCTTGTTGTCAAAGCTTCAAGATTCTGCCAATGAACCACAGGTCTTTCAAGGTGAATCCCTTGTCAAGATTTTAGGAAGTGGGACCACCAAGTGTGCCTGATCACAGGACGAAGGCGTTTATTTTATTTCACGCCTTCTTTTGGGGCAAAAAGCGGGTTCCGAGCAGGTACAATAACCCGGCCAGCCCGACCATACCGATCACTCCGCCGAATTCCACGAGGGTGGGGGTATACGTTGCCGTTCCCATCAATAAGGTGATGGATTGTCCGGCAACGATAATCAGTGATTTTGCCACGAATACTCCGAGCACCACCAGCACTCCAGAGATGATGTTAGCGATCCGGTTATTACCGGCAAAGATCAGCAGCACAAAGGGCAGGATGATCCCCAAAACCACTACGAGCCAGAATAGCGGGTTGGACAGCACCAGGCTCGTCCCAAACCGGTCATCCGCATCGCCCGCATACAGCAAGGCTCCGAACTCAAACACGTTGAGCAGGAACAAGACCGGCAATAACACCAGCAGGCTGCGGCGAAGCCAAGCAGATGCTATGGGAGCGGATACGGCAATGAGAGTGACTGCCAAAGCCATCAAAAATCCTTCAACCAGGAAGATCGCTGGCATGATCCCACCAGACCACAGCGGGGAACCGGCGCTCATGCTCAGGATCCAGCCTTCGAAGACGATGATCAATCCCGCCACGATCCCGGCGACCACAGACACCCATTTCGCTTTCGAAGTGACAAGCAGGAGAATGATGGCCATGATCACACCCAGCGCCAGGCTGAAAAAGTCCCAAACGAAGGGTGAGCTGAATTGCGCATCAAATATCATGTTCAGGACGCGCAGTGGTTTGCCAATATCCATCACGACCATGAAACCGCCGGCCACGTAACTTGCTATTGCACCAATCAGCAGGTTGCGCCTGGATGCCCCAAGACCCGGGATGACACCCAGGTCAGAGAGTACCGCCAGGATCAACAGTCCACTTGCCAGACCGACCAGGGCGAAGAAGGCTGCGATGTAGATGCCCCAGGCGATGATCTGGTTGATCCCGAGAACGGACATGCCCTTGCTGAGCTGGATGCCCCAGGCGATCGCACCGATCACTACCAGGACGACCATCCCAACCAGCCAGGCAATGCCATTCGACGTTCGTTGTGATTTAACTTCAGTTGCCATGTTCATGCTCCTTTAGCCGATATAGAACACGTTCGGCTGGGTCCCGGCTTCGGGATTGAGAGGTTTGGCATTGTGCTCCATGATCAGCAGGGATACCTGGCTGTTTGGATCATCTAGGTCGCCAAAGAATCTCGCCTGTCCTGGGCACGTCAGCACACAAGCCGGGAGCTGCCCTGCAGCCACGCGGGGGGCGCAGAAGTTGCATTTCTCCACCGTCCCAACCTGGTGCTTGGCATAGGCTACTGTTTCGTAAGAGGTCAGCCCCTTGTCAGGATAGTAGCCTGCAGGTGCGGAGCCGATGAACTGGCGCACGTTGTAAGGGCAGGCAACCATGCAATAGCGGCAGCCGATGCATTTGTTCGCATCGACGGTCACAATGCCGTTGGCCTGTTTCGCGCTTGCGCCCGTCGGGCAGACGTCAACGCAGGGGGCGTCGGTACAGTGGTTGCAAAGAACCGGCAGGGGCGTTTGCCTGGCATTCGGGTATGTCCCCACTTCGGTGAGGCCCGTGTGCGAATAGAAAATTGTGGGGGGCGTACCATTCTCCTGTTTGCAGGCGATGGTGCAGGCGTTGCAGCCTATGCATCTGCGTAG
>JBGOZL010000236.1:0-4635 GCA_041480185.1 Anaerolineae bacterium | reverse complement strand
TGATGTATTCAAGGTCCCCCCGGTTTCGGTGGATAATACCCGGAGAATAGATAACAGCCCACTTGGTTTGGGTGCAAATGAAATAATTAGACGCGCAATGGCGGGTTGGGAGGATTCTAGCCCGGCAGTTCCGCTGACCTTGACCAAGTTTGCACTGGTTGACTTGAACCAAAAAAAGCCAGGTGGCGCCGGTGGCCCTGAAAACCTGAGTTCATTCATGCTTCACTGTGCCCTCGCGTATGGATATGACAGCGATTTCTGGTGGAAGAAAGTGGAAAAACCCCAGGAACGACTGCGAATCGCGGCAGCAATGATCCAGGGGGATAACCTTGTGCTCACCAGCAGGGTCATTAGCTACTTTCTAAGGGACCAGGCCATTCTCCGTTCGAAAGCCACCCTACCGGATAGTCTCACCCTCTCCCTGCTGGACATTGCCGGAAGCAAGGCCAACCTGGATATTAAACAAAATATATTTGAGTTTCTCGAGAGAATGATGCAACCAAGGACTCGCTGGCAGACTTCCTTTCCGGGCACAAAACAAGTCCAGGCATTGGCCCGTTTGGCTTGCGAGAGTACCCCAATCGGCGACCGGGCGGCGCGGCTGATCGGCCGTATGCATTCAACGGAAGCTGTGGCAAAGCTCATCACCCTGGCAAATGATGATCGGCGTGTATTTGCCTTGCGTGGAGTGCTCGAAGCTGCGGGAAGCCTGCCCTCCATCCTTCCCAGAAGCATGCGCCTGTCGCTTTCAATGGATAGAATGGCAAATTGGCTGGCTTCCAACCTCGCCTCCCTCCTGGGTGTCTACGGGCTGGCAGCCCTGGGTGTGTTCCTGGGATTCGGTATAACGGTATATCTCACCTACCGGCTGCCCAATTACATGGATTTGACCCGCATTAGTGTCAGCATCGAACGCGGATTATTCATGGGGTTTGTTTTCGGTTTCGGTATTTTCATCACTCGACTCCTTTCCGAAATCCTTCCCTCTTTAAAAACCCTGATCCGCATGGCGGTCGCCACCCTGATTGGGGGTGTGATCCTGGCCGTCGCACTTTTGTTATATGACCTCCTGTTCCTAAACTCACTTCCCGGTGGAATTTTTTTCATAGCCGGGTGTTTTTTCATTTCCGCAGGGTATGCCTTCGCCCAGTGGGTGCGACCCGTGGTTATAAAAATGTCCATCATCACGATGGTTTTTTTCCTGGCCCTGACTGGGACCTGGTTCGGTCACATTGCATTTGCAGCTTCTCCCACCGGGATGGCGCCTATTTTTTTCTATGATTATGGCTGGCCGATCGCCCATATAATGGGCACCATGCTGGTTACCAGCCTGCCGATGGCCATATTCGGCTCTCTCGGGAAAATTCCCCACCGGTAAGCTTACTATTTCCTGGGCTGAACCCCCATCCACCTTTAAACGGTCTCGCATTCGCTCGCATAAGCAGCGAGTCCGGAATAATGCCATATTCGAACCATGGCAAGCTAAGCCATGGTTTTTTTTCCCAAGGACGATATCATAGGAATAAGAGAAAATTCAGAATTTGGTCCGGGAAGCGGTAGAATAGGGCCATTATCCTGGAGAAAAAGGTTTCGAAAGCGATTCATCGGAGTATTTCAGCATTGAAAAATACACACATCCAATTCCCGGATAATAAAATCTTTATCGTGGACTGTGAGTTAATTAATATAAATAATCGGCCTTTACGACCGAGCGAATTGGAGAATAATATAAATGACTGAAATGAAACCGATCTCAGTTTTGACATTCGGTTCCGGGGCTGTGGGTACCTACGTAGGAGGATCGCTGGCCCTGGCCGGGCACAAGGTGGTTATTATTGAGCAACCCTCTGTTGCAGCCGATCTGCGTGAGCATGGTCTGAGGCTGGATGTTTCCCTCGATAAACTAAGAAAGACATCGGAGCCTCTAATCGTCCCTCCAACTTCCATTGGAATTGTTTCCTCGCTGGAGGAGGCGTTAAAACTCGGGCCATTTGACGTTGCCATTTTTGCCATGAAATCCTTCGACACTGTAGCAGCGTTGGAAGGGATCAAACCTTTCGCGGACAAAATGCCGCCTATTCTTTCTTTACAAAATGGTGTCGAGAATGAACCTGCAATCGCAGCACTGCTCGGCCAGGACCGTGTCATTGCAGGTACAGTGACCTGTTCGATATTCCGTCGGACTGCGGGCGATATCGTTCTGGAAAAGGCGCGTGGCATCGGGATCGATGCCGGGCACCCCCTCTCAGAGCGATTGGGGGCCGCCCTGAATTCAGCCACGTTGAATGCGCATCTTTACCCCCGCCCGGCGGACATGAAATGGTCCAAGCTCCTGGCCAATCTGCCGGGGAGTGCCACGGCAGCTATTATCGATATTAGCCCGGCGGAGGTTTTTGCTAACCCGGGATTATACGATTTGGAGATTCGCATGTCGCAGGAGACAATGGCAGTCATGGCTGCCCAGGGGATCCATCCGACGAACTTGCCCAGGATTCCGGTGCGTGCTTTGGCGCTGGCCTTGCGCCTGCCGCCATTTCTTGCCCATCCGGTGCTGCTGAAAGTCGTCGGTGGCGGCAGAGGCGGGAAGATGCCTTCCTTTCATATTGACTTGCACGCAGGAAGGAAAAAGAGCGAAGTAGATTGGTTGCAAGGGGCTGTCGTCCGATATGGGGAAAAGTTTGGTGTCCCGACACCTGTCAACCGCTTGCTGACCGAAACCCTCCTCTCCATGGTGCACGGGGAGATTCCGATTGCAGAATTTTCCCATAAACCGGAGAAGCTGGTCGGTCTCCTCGCAAATGGTCACTTCGTGTAACAACCTTTGGCAGCATTACAGCTTTCCCTGTCCAACCCCTTAAATGGCCTTAAAAATGATCCAGCGATCGAATAGCATAACTCACGCGTTCGTCGGGGTTATGATATAACGGACGTTATTTCTGCTAACCTAATCTTTAAAAAGGATGGAACGTGGAAAAAGAACCCTATATCCTGGCTATCGACCTGGGCACGTCGGCACTGAAAACAGCATTGATTTCCATCTCCGGGAAGGTGGTCGGCTGGGAAGTTCAGGAAATTACTCTTATCGTTCTTCCGGACGGGGGTGCGGAACAAAATCCGTCGGATTGGTGGCGGGCTTTCATCTCAACGGCTAAACGATTGATCCAGAAAGACCTGGTGCCGGTCGAGAGCGTTATCGCAGTATGCTGTTCTTCCCAGGGGGAATGTACCGTCCCGGTAGATGCCGAAGGCAAAGCCCTAATGAACGTGATCTCGTGGCTTGATATGCGCGGTGCCAGGCATCTTCCCAAACTCACCGGCGGCCCATTCAAAGTGTCTGGTTACAATATTTTCAAGCTGCCTCGCTGGCTTAACCTGACCGGAGGTGTGCCTACACTAACCGGCAGTGACCCGGCCGCACACATGCTGCTTGTCCGCTACGAATACCCTGAAATTTATCAAAAAACATACAAGTTCCTGACGGCTCTAGACTACATGAACGTGTGTCTTACCGGGAAATTCGTTGCCACTTCCGATTCGATCCTGACCTCTTGGGTCACCGATAACCGCGATTCTGCGCATATTACCTATCATGATGGGCTGCTCAAAGACTGCGGCATCGCTCCGGATAAGTTCCCGGAGCTTGTCCAATGTACCACGGTGATTGGCGATTTGAAAAAGGATGTGGCCCGGACACTGGGACTGAAAGACGGGGTCAAAGTCGTTGCCGGTGCGATTGATGTCAGCGCTGCAGCCATCGGGGCAGGGACGGTGAATGATTTCGACGCTCATGTATATATTGGCACATCCAGTTGGGTCGCTGCCCATGTGCCAACTAAAAAGACTGACCTTTCCACCTTTATGGCCTCGGTACCCTGTGCCATTCCCGGCAAGTATCTGCTGATCGCTCTTCAGACCACCGCAGGCGGTAATTTGAATTATTTACGCGATAAGATCCTCTACCATAAGGATGAGCTTTTACAGGCAGAACAGGTTCCGGATGTTTTTCAGATCTTTGACCGTATAGCCGGAAAAGTACCACCTGGGAGTCATGGTCTGATGTACATGCCGTGGATCTATGGGGAGCGCTCTCCCATTGACGACCGGAATGCCCGCGCCGCTCTGTTTAACATCTCGCTGGAAAATACTCGCGAGGACATCATTCGTGCCTTTTTGGAAGGGGTAGCACTCAACACACGCTGGTTGATCGCGCCTGCCGAGAAATTCATGAGACGTAAATTAACCCAATTAAATTTTGTCGGGGGTGGCGCACGGTCGGATCTCTGGAGTCAGATCCTGGCGGATGTGATGAACGTGACCATCCGCCAGGTGCGCGACCCGATCCAGGCTAATGCACGCGGGGCAGCCTTCATTGCTGCTGTCGGACTGGGACACCTGGACTTTAAGGATATCCCGCAGAAAGTCGGGTTCAAGGCAACCTATTCGCCAAACCCGGAGAACCGGGAACTTTACGATAGATTATTCAATGAATTCGTACAGTTTTATCATCACAACAAAGGAAGCTATAAAAGTTTAAATGCCTAAATATTTTCACAGTTGATCAAAAGCTGGTCGAATCTTAAATTAATTCAAATGATAACCATAGACTGCAAGATACCAAATAATCATTTGGAACCT
>JBGOZL010000235.1:0-4651 GCA_041480185.1 Anaerolineae bacterium | reverse complement strand
ATAAATTGGGCAGAGAATCCATTGGCAACCGCCGGGAAGGAGGTTGCCGCGCCCGAGCCCAGCGTAGCTGTCGAGGCCGGTTGGCCATTTACAGTTCCATCGGTGAAAATGAATTGTTGGGTAGCCTGAAGTACGGTTTTAACTTGGTCAAGGGAGATTCCCAATCCGGGTGCTGAGGGTGTGGCGGGGCAATTGCTGGATGATTGCTGTGAGGAGAGTGTTTCAACCGCTCCCAGTGCGGTCGGTACGCTGGTCAATATCCCGGGCAGCTGGGTGGCGATCCCTGAGATGCCATTTGTCAAGCCGCATGCCAATAAAAATACCATTACGAGGGGAATAGCTAAAAAACGAGTTCGACGCATATCATCATCTCCTTTATTAGATAAATTATATCCAAAACCAGCTATTTGGCAAGGTTGTCAGACAACTTAAAAACAAAACGCCTATCCAATAGATGGAAAAGCGCAGGCTTATGAACCATCATCATGCAGGTGGGCAATTCTTGCTTGATAATTACACCGCGATCGGCTCCCCCGCGCTTAGCTTTTCTTTTTCCTTCCCTTTTCGCAAGATCCACGCATCCCCGCGCACCAGGGTCGTCTTCTTCCCTTCCACCCGCACATATCCCCCATCTGCCAGGAGGATGACCGGGTTTTCGTGAAAGACATGATATTCCCTAAGCCATTCGTCCGTTTCGAGGCGGGTAATTTCATCCTCTGTGTAATGGACATAAAAGTTGAAGTTCGTGACCTTCAAACCGGAAAAATAAGATGTACCTATCAGGTTCATATTCCTGCTTGTGAGAATATTCGGTCCGCACAATACGGTCCCTGCGCTAAAAGCCACCAGCGGAAATCCGGCGCGAACTTTCCTTTGCAAGGTATCCATGAATTTACTGAGATGCAGGCGGTGGTTGAGCAGAAATGTGTTTCCCCCGGGGATATAGATTAGGGCTGCACCTCGCAATGTTGCTTCCATATCCGGGAGGGTCATCATCTCGGTGTTGATTGTCTCAACGCGAGCCAGGCTGTGGAATGCTTTTTCGGTGAAACCCTCCCAGGTATCGGCAAATGAAGCTGCCGGCAAATAAGCGACGACCGGTCTCTCCTTCCCTTCCAGGTACGGGCGGCTGGTGTCGACGATATAGCGGATGTCGTCTTTGCCCGGGGTGGAGAAAAGATGCAAATTCATTTCAATGCTGACCTGTTCAGGGGTTTATCTGCACGGTCGTACCCACCTCGGCCCAATCATAAAGCGCCTGGGCTTCCGGCGCGCCCAGGACAACGCAGCCGTAAGAGACGGGGGTACCGAGCGAGTCGCTCCAAATGGTTTCGCTGTTCGGGAGAACCGGGAGGGCGTGGATGCCATTCTCCAGGCTGCCAGCGTAATAGATCCCCATCCAGTTCGGCATCCAGAAGTTCCAGATATCACTGTATGCATTTGGGATTTTGTCGAGGATGTGAAAGTTGCCAGTCATCGTGTTATGGTTGCCCCCTGTCGAAGCAACAAAAACAGCTCCGAGCGTACCTCCCTGGTAGGCATATAGCCGTTGTTCTCGAAGGGAGACGACAATCAGTTTTTCACCGCCTGCCGGGAGTTGCGCTGCAAGAAATTCCCCCTCCCGCAGCCCGTTCAAAAAAATGTCAGCATTTGCTGTCAGCGGGTTATACGCGGAAGGGAGTGTGGCGGGTTGGAATGCAGTTGGAGACGGGCTCACAATTGGAGGATTGGTTTCCGTGGACATGGGCGCAGGGATTTGTTGTGCCGCGTCTGCCTGCGTTCCGGATGTAAGGGTCCCGTCCTGCAATGCTGCAGGGTTTTCACGCATGTCTGCCCCCGCGGAATCCATCCCCGGACGGAACGTCCAGGCCGCGATCAGGAGCAAAGCTCCGGTGAGGACCAGGATCGGGATGGTAACCCGGAGAGCCGGAGCAACCTTGCGGACGGCATTTACTCCCGGTTTTCTCTTTTGGACGACCAGTTTGGATTGTGCAGGCGGCTTCACCTGGCTGGATGATGCCTCCCCCCTCCGCCCGTCCTTTTGAGCGGTCTCGTCGACCCGCCGGGTTGCCCATTTCAGGCCCCCGCGGGCACGCTCGCTCTTCGGGTTGATTTTCAATGCCCGCTTGAGGTAGCGCACGCTGGCATGCGACCCTGAAGCCGCCCCCAGGATCAGCCAGGGTTCCTCGATATTCGGTTCGGTAGACGCGGCAATTTGCGCCCAGTGTCGGGCTTCACGTTTGTCGCCGCGTTGCAGGGCTGCGTAGGCCTGGTTCAAAGCCTGGCTGGACGAATTGGTTTTGCTGGACATCAATGGACTTCTTCTAATCCTGGTATTTGCCCGTATTTTACTTTGGTTTGATTCAATGTTGGAATGGCATTTCTATGGGGTTCGCGATTGGTTTTTATGCTAGGTCAATTGATCGCTTGCTCCCACTTCTTTATGTTCAAAATAACCTCTGGGAGAGTCCGTTGTACTTGCTCCCACCCTTCCGGATAATACCACTTCCAGCGGTTTCGTAAAAGATGATACTCTTTTTAACCGGATTGCAAAATCCCATAACGGCTCAAATTTTTTCCATGCCGTCTTGTAAATAAAATGGCGCGCACTGGATATAAGGTCTGATTGCTGTCCCGTCGATTGCAGGATATTGGCCCAGGAATAGAAATTCTGGTATGCCCGCCAGTAGCCTTCTTCCAGGGTTTGGGTCGACATATGCATTGGACTAAAAACTGCGTGACGGGTATCGTAAAGGTCCCAGTTTTTTGTATTGATGCGGTTTGACTGCTCCATTCGGACGTATAGAGGTGTGTCTGGATACGGGGTCAAAATATGGAACGTGGCTGTCTCGATCCCCTGCCGGACGGCCCATTCCACTGTCCGGTCGAAGACGCTTTCATCATCTTCATCCATCCCGAACACAAAACTCGCATTGACCATGACTCCAAGATCATGCAGGACCCGGATGGCTTCTCCATAATCCGGATTTAGATTCTGGGTTTTCTTTTGTTCCCTCAAGTTATTCGGATTGAGCGTCTCGAATCCCACGAACAGGCTGCGCAACCCTGCCTCTGCAGCCTTCTGGATCTGGCCGGGCGCAAGGATTGACTGCACTGTTCCTGCAGCCTGCCAGAGACGGTTCATCCCGCGCATCCCTTCAAACAATCGGCTGGCAAATCCCGGGTCGCCGAACAGGTGGTCATCCAGGAAATACAGGTGGCGGCCGGGCAGACTCTCTATTTCGACAAGTGCGCGCTCAACACTCTGGGTATAAAAAGAGGTTCCGCCTTTGAAGAACGAAGTTTTATAACAGAAATCGCAATGGTACGGGCAGCCGCGTGAAACGACGATCGAGTTCGGGACAAGGTAAAGGTTCCGTTTGAGGAGATCCCGTCGCGGCAATGGGAGTTTGGCGAGGCTGCGCTGCCTGGATTCGTAAACCTTTTTGGGAATGCCTGCTCGAAAATCGGCCAAAAAAGCAGGCCAGGTGTCTTCACCCGGGCCGATGAAAACCGCGTCTGCGTGCAGCAGGGCTTCTTGGGGGAGGGAAGTAACGTGTAAGCCGCCTAGGCAGACGTAACAGCCCCGGGCGCGATACTGGTCGGCAATTGCATACGACCGGTAGGCCGAGGTGATGTAAACTTGAATGACAACAAGATCGGGCCGGTCATCGGTGATGAGAGCTTCCACGTGCTCATCCTGGATGGAAACCTCGTCATCAGGATCCAGGTATGCCGCCAGGGTTGCCAGCCCCAAGGGGGGAAAAAGGCTGTATTTGATGGGGCGCCAGTATGGACTATTTGCTTCTGTGAGCGCGGGCAGGATCATTTTTACTTTCATGAAGTCTCCGATTAAATGGATAAGTCTTGCAATCTAAGGCAAAGCTTATCCACTTATTCATGCCAGAGTCTTGCAAAAGGCATCAGGCGCTTTTCATTTCCTGCCAGGATTTATTTCTTGAGCTGGTTTAGTTTGTGTAGAATAACTTTCTGCAATTCCTTTTGCAGTTCATCCCACCCTTTGCCTGCATCCACCACCACCCAGCGCTCCGGCTCCTGCTTTGCCAACTCCAAATACCCGGCTCTTACACGGCGATGGAAGTCCAGAGTGTAAGCGTCCAGCCGGTTCCATTCCTGGCTCTTTGATTTCCTCCCAATTCCCACCTCCACGTCCACATCCAGGAGGATTGTCAGATCGGGGACCAGCCCGCCGGTGGCGTATTTGACCAGGGCGCGCACCTGCTCCAGGTCCTGCTGGTGCCCATAGCCCTGGTAGGCGATGGTCGAATCGGCGTACCGGTCGGAGAGCACGATTTCCCCTTGCACCAGCCTGGGGCGGACCACCTCTTCCACGAACTGGGCGCGCGCTGCCTGGTAGAGTAGCGTTTCCGCCCGCGGGTGCATCTCGGTGTTCTTCAGGCTGTGCAGTACTTCCCGGATTTGTTCGCCAATGGAGGTTCCGCCAGGTTCGCGTGTGGGGAAAATGGTATAGCCCTTCTCGCGCAGGGTTTCCACGAGATGAGGCACGTGCGAGGTCTTTCCGGATCCTTCAGGACCTTCCAATGTAATAAACATTTTTTAGTAGGGGCATGATCTAACATGCCCATCGCGATTACTCCCTAAAAATCCTCACATGCCTTCTGGGTTCCTT
>JBGOZL010000234.1:0-4652 GCA_041480185.1 Anaerolineae bacterium | reverse complement strand
GGCGCATTTCCCCGATGTACTACGTGCAGGACGGCGTGATTCCGCGGACGCGCCTGCCGGAAACCCTGCGCCGCATCGCGGAAATCAGCAAGAAATACGATCTCCGGATTGGCAACATCTTCCATGCCGGAGACGGCAACCTGCATCCGCTGATCCTTTTCGACGAGCGCGATCACGAGCAATTTAAACGAGTGGTCGCGGCGGGCGGCGAAATCATGCGGCATTGCGTCGAAGTTGGCGGCGCGCTCACCGGCGAGCATGGAATCGGCATGGAAAAGAATGAGCTCATGCCGCTTATTTTCACGCCGGACGATCTCGCCTTGATGGAGCGCGTCCGCGCCGCGTTCAATCCCGCCGGGCGATTGAATCCCGGCAAAGTTCTGCCCATGGGCAAGGCCTGCGGAGAAATTCGCGTGCCGGACTTGCCAAGAAGAGTTCGGAATCAGAGAGGCGTCATTTTATGAAACATATACTTACTACTTGAAGGACGACGTCTTCGGTGAAGTCTTCCGTGACCTGGATAAACTCCAACCAGGCGACCAGGTCATTCTGTATACGATGCAGAAGCAATTTATTTACCGGGTGACTGAAACCCGCATCGTCGAACCAAGTCAGGTGGACGTGATGAACACCACCAACGATCCGACCGTCACCCTCATCAGTTGTTACCCTTATATGGTTGATAAACAACGCATTGTTGTGTTTGCGACACTTCAAAATCCTTAGGAGATGATATGAGCAGGAAATACAAACGTCAGGCTTCCCGCCAGCTTTCCACCTTTTCAGCCAAACCCGTCGAGTTCAATCCGGATTACTCCATCATCAAGCGTGACCTGAAACGGATTGGCATCCTGGCAGGGTCGTTCTTTGCCTTGCTGATTGTGCTGGCAATTTTCCAAAACCAACTCATCGCTTTGTTCGGAATATAAAGTCCTGGGATAACAAATGTGCCATTGCGAGTCGCCTTACCTGCGGCGAAGCAATCTCCTCCCCCCCGGGTACGTTTTGCATCTATTAGGCCTGCTCACCGGCACTCTCAGGAACCTTCGACAGGGGTGGGGGTCCGGCATAATTGAATTCGGCATTCTTGGTGATTTCACGGTTAATTTCTGACCTGCAACCTTCATGACCTTGGATCTGCTGACCGTTAAACTGGAAAAGCATACTTACGGCGGCGATGCCCTCGGACGACTCTCCGACGGGCGCGCCGTTTTTGTTCCTTTTGCCCTCCCGGGGGAGACTGTTTCGATCCGGGTTTTCGACGAAAAACCCAATCACGTCCGCGCCGAACTGGTCGAGGTATTGGAACCCTCTCCAGATCGGATTTTGCCAAAATGCCTGCACTTTGGGGTATGCGGGGGGTGTCATTACCAGCATATGCCTTATCCAGCCCAATTAATTGTCAAAACCGAAATTCTGCGCGATCAATTGTTGCGCATAGGCAAGCTTGAAAACCCTATGGTGAAGCCGGCTGTCCCATCCATCCCCGAATGGAATTACCGCAATCATGTACAGTTCCATTTGAACCACGACGGGAAATTGGGTTACGTCGACGCCCATAGTCGAATCGTTCTCCCAATCACCGAATGCCACCTGCCCGCGCCACCGCTGGATTCCCTGTGGCCCAAGCTTGAATTTGACCCGAGTCTTGGTCTGGAACGCGTCTCCCTGCGCCTGGGAATGGATGAGCAGGTCATGTTGGTGCTGGAATCCCCGGACACACCCGAACTGGAACTGGAAGCAGATCTGTCAGTGGTGCACCTCACCGGGGACGATGTTGTCGTCATGGCAGGCGATGACTTCCTGTCCATGAAGGTAAACGATCGCCTGTTCCATGTCTCTGCGGCGTCCTTTTTCCAGGTCAATACCGGCATGGCGGAGAAAATGGTGACACACCTGCTGGCCAAATTACCGGCCACTCCCGCGACAACGCTGCTGGATGTCTATTGCGGCGTTGGGTTGTTCAGCGCTTTTTTTGCTCCGCGGGTTGGACGCTTGATCGGGGTTGAGTCGTCACCATCTGCATGCGCAGATTTCGAGATAAATCTGGACGAATTCGACAACGTCGAACTCTACCAGGCTCCCGCAGAAGATGTGCTGCCCGCGTTGGATGTCAAACCTGACGTCGTCATTGTGGACCCGCCGCGGGCAGGCCTAGAGAGACGTACCCTCGATGCCCTCCTGGTCCTTGACCCTCAGCGGATCGCTTACGTATCGTGCGACCCCTCCACCCTGGCGCGCGATGCCGCCCGCCTCTATATCGGAGGCTTCCAGTTGGTGCAGGTGACCCCGTTCGACTTATTTCCCCAGACCTATCACATCGAAAGCATATCAATTTTCGAGAAAATTTAATTCCACGGGTAATTCCTGGAGAATGGAAAGGATGACCTATGCGATGGGAAGATTTGACCGGAGACCAGTTTCCTGAGGCTGTCAAACAGGCTGAAGGTGTTTGCCTGTTGCCGTTTTCTTGCATCGAACGTCATGGGCATCACCTGCCGCTCGGTACCGACATGTTCATTGGCCGCGAACTTTGCCGCCGCGTTGCTGAGCTCGAACCGGCGGTGATTTTCCCCGACTATTTCTTCACGCAGATTCTCGAAGCGCGGCACACCCCTGGCACGTTTGGCATCCAACCGGAGCTGATAATAAACCTTTTAGAAAACGTCTGCCGCGAGATTGCCCGCAACGGGTTGACAAAGATCGTCATCATCAATGCCCATGGCGGTAATGACTACCTGATCAACTACTTTGCTCAGATCCAGCTTGCCAGCCGGCGGGATTATGTCGTCTATATCCCCCAGCCAGCTTATATGGCCGAGGAACCTGCCACTGCAGCTCAATGGGAAACGGTCGTGGATGGTCATGCCGGCGAGCGGGAGACCAGCATGATTCTCGCCATTCGGCCCGAACTGGTCAAGTCTGAGAGCATGCCATCCGACGGGGAAGGGATGCCTCTTGGTCGGCTCAAACCTCTGAGTGACCAGGGCACTTACGTTGGCATCTGGTGGTATGCTGACCATCCCAGCCATTATTGCGGTGACGGACGTCCTGCCACGGCTGAAAAAGGGGAAGCCTGGTTCGTCGACCGCTCCCGCTCGCTGGTTAAGGCTCTCCACACGATCAAGGATGACAAAGACTCCCAACGCCTGCAGGACGAGTTCTTTTCAAAAGTCAGGTAGACTATACAAAAAAATAAAACCGGACCAGCATTTGGTATTTTTAATCTGTTTTTTAAGGGAAGAAAAGAATAATAAATGGGATATGCGAGCTTCGCTCGCATATCCCATTTATTTAATATTTACCCTCCCCGAGCCGGGGAGGGGTCGGGGGTGGGGTTAAACAATTTCAATAAGAATTCCCGGTCACAATGATGCTTGCGCCAGCTTCCCAGCTTGAATGCGCCTTTCACTTTCATGTGCCAGGGTCCGGATTCTATCCATGATGGTTTCAGATATGCGATCCACGTGCTCGTGATCTTCGGCATCCCCTTCAAATTGTGTCGGCTGTCCCACTGTGATGGCGTAGGGCCCGCGCAGGTACCAGCGTGCCTCCGAAGGTACTCCTCCTGCGATCCTTGAGCGGATATTGTGGCAGCGTTCCCGGTGCAGGAATATCCCCACCGGCACCACTGGGGCTCCGGTTCTGAGTGCCAGCCGGGCTGCGCCGCTCCGGGGTGGCAGGAATCCGCCCTCCAGGGGGCTGATGTGCCCTTCAATAAATATGGCTACTGACCGTCCCTTGTTTATATGCCGGCGGGCTTGTTCCAACGCGGTACTTCCCTGGGTGAGCGGAACGGGTATTTCCTGGACCTTGTGCAGGAACCAGCCAAACACGGGCACTTTAAATGCCTTGGCTGTGATCAGGACATTCAACTGGTTCCGCGAAATTATATGGATTAAAAAGGGGTCGGTGGCGCTGGGGTGATTTGCCACATAGATCATCGGCCCGGAAGGCAGGTTTCCATGCCGGCGGACGTCAAGGCGCAGCATCACCAAGGCGAATAAACGCACAAACGTTAAACTGGTTACATAAAGGAATACCTGGAACAATCTAAGTCTCCTGATCTACCTATTTAATCGGATATTATTATGTTCAATGTTAAGGGGGACAATTGGCTCAAAATATTTTACATCGGGACCGGGCAAACCCGTTTTTGACTGTCCTGGGCCAGTGCACGAATGCTCTGCATAATATTCTCGGACACCTTTTTAACGAAATCCTTGTCGTTGGCATCTCCGTGGAAATGCATCGCTTTACCAATGGTGATCGCGTAAGGTCCGTGCAGGTACCAGGTCACGATATCCGGCTCTCCTTCGAACGTTGCCGGGATGCGGTGGCAGCCCTTGTCCGAAAGGTAGATACCGATCGGGATCACTGGGACTCCGCTGCTGATCGCTAGGCGCGCTACCCCGCTGCGCGGCGGGTTGAAACCACCGCCTGCAGGGCTGATCAAACCCTCAGGGAAGATAGTTACGGACCGCCCTGCCTTTAGGGTTTGGCGAGCCTGCTCAAGCACCTTTTCTCCCTGTCCCGGGCTTACGCAAATGTGGTTCATCTTTCGCATGAACGCGCCCAGGACCGGGACCGAAAAAGCCTTCGACGTGATCATCAAACTCATAGGTTTTTTTGAGATTAGGTGGATTAGGATC
>JBGOZL010000233.1:0-4663 GCA_041480185.1 Anaerolineae bacterium | reverse complement strand
GGCCGGTGATCCATAGGGTTTCCTTTCTGTGCGCGCATGCGCTGGTTTTTCTTCCCACAGGTCTGCCAAGGCACGCCGAGCCCGGTGCAAACGGCTTTTCACTGCCGGGACGGTCAGGTTGAGAGCCTGGGCGATCTCCACTTCCGAACAATCCTGCCAGTAACGCATAATGACAGCAGCGCGATCGGTGGGGTCAAGGGATTGGAGACAGGTTTGCAGGCGTTCACGTTCCTGCCGTTTGGCGGTCTCTGATTCAGGGTCCGGAGCAGAGCAATCAGGGAGATCGGTCTGACCATCCTCGTTCTCGTCGATCGAGACCGATGGAAACCGTCTCCGCCGGAGCCTGTCGATGCAGTAGTGGGCGGCAATGGAGAGCAGCCAGGTTGCAAATGAACGTGTTTGATCGTAACGGGCGAGGTTCTGGTACACCTTGAGGAAGGTCTCCTGAGCCGCATCTTCAGCGGCCTCCGGCTCACCGAGCATCCGGTAGCAAAGGTTATAGACCGGTTTCTGGTAAGTTTCGACCAAATTCGTAAAAGCTTCGTCATCGCCCTGCCGGGCCTGGTTAATCCAGGTCATTTCGTCAGTCACTGTGGGTCCTCGTTGGCCGTTCTGATAAGGTATACGCAGGCTTATGCCAGGAGTTGCTAATCAGCCATTTACGAACAACCACCATTATTTAAGATCCCTTTCCATTGAAAACCATAACCAGAAAGCCACCATACATGCACCGCACTCCCGGAAGGACACCGGGACAGTGTGCGTTTGGTGCAGCGCAGGTGAGTCACAAACCGAAGCTATATTCTTATAGATTTTGTGTCCCGGCACCTTGTGGGTGAAGGCGATTGGCTTCAGAATGCCAATCAAGGGATTGTGCCGGGTAATAATGGGTGAGTTGCTTTCAAAAAAGCCGTTGTTACCCAAAATCCCCGCGCAGACGGACCGGCAGTAGGGGCGCTATGGCAGACATGATGGAATGCGCGGACTCATGATCCTTCTCGTCCGGACTGAGACCCCTGGGTATCTGAAGATTATACATAGCGCCAAAACCAAGGCAGAATTCTCCATTTTCTTCAAACACCCCCACCGGCAGGACCGGGAAGCCCAGCTGTGCCAGCAAGAGGACAAAGCGTCCAACCCCAGGTGAAGGCCAATTGAGTACGCCCCCGGGCTGGTCACCACCCTCGGGGGCAAGGCCGAGAATGGCCCGCGGGTGCTCCCGGGCAAAGGCCAGGGTTACCCGGACTGAGCGGGCGCGCTCTGCCACATCTTTTTCTCGGGGCGGCATGGGCGGCATGGAGGTAAAACCATAGATTTTTGAAAACCGTTTCAGCAGCCATCGCGACCCAGCCTGACCGAGCGGGGCGTACCACTTACCCGGCCAGGTCAACTCCCCGGTCATGACAAAGTGAACATCCACAGGTACTGTAGCCGCCAGCGCCAGTGCCATCCACCAGGCATTGAAATCTGGTCGATAATAGTGGTTAAATGTGATGAGACAGGGCCCTCGTTCGGGGATATTTTCCTTCCCAAGGAGGTGCAGCGGAGGCATTAAACGTTCAACGCATAATTGCCCG
Source organism: Anaerolineae bacterium (assembly GCA_041480185.1). GTDB lineage: Bacteria > Chloroflexota > Anaerolineae > Anaerolineales > Villigracilaceae > UBA877. The sequence goes on along the minus strand of JBGOZL010000233.1, from coordinate 3,086 downwards.
TCATGGCGAAAAGAGCGGTGGCCGCCGAAGAAGACATTGGGAGCCAGGCGCAAATAACCAAAGGGAGGAAGATTATAGCTCGGATACATTTCAAAATATTGGGACGGCAGGTCACCTGCCGTCCCAACCAACTCCAAAGTTCTCGATTTACCAGGCGTAGGCCTCGGGCGATTCCCCGCCGGGTCCAGGCCAGATCTCGTCCAGTTTTTTCAACGCCGCGTCGTCCAATTTAATTTCCAAGGCTCGTAAGGAGCCACTCATTTGTTCCAGGGTGCGCGGCCCGACAATCGGTGCAGTGACGACCGGGTTGTGCAGCAGCCAGGCTAGGGCAACGTCTGCGGGCTTCTCGCCCATTTCCCTGCAGAAAGTCTCCCAGGCTTTCAGCTGCGGTCGCTTTTCATTGATCTCTTTCTGGGTGTCTTTTTCAGAACGGCGGCCTTCCTTGATTTTTTGCAGCACGCCTCCCAGAAGACCACTCGCCAGTGGACTCCACGGGATGACTCCCAGCCCGTAAGCCCGGCAGGCCGGGAGTACTTCCAGTTCGACCATGCGGTCTTTCAGGTTGTACAGGCTCTGCTCACTGACGAGTCCCAGGAAGCGGCGCTCCTTGGCAGATTCCTGTGCCCGGGTGATGTGCCACCCGGCGAAATTGGATGAACCAACATAGAGGACCTTACCCTGCTGGACAAGGACTTCCATCGCCTGCCAGATCTCTTCCCAGGGTGTGTCGCGGTCTATATGGTGCATCTGATACAGGTCAATGTGGTCGGTCTGCAATCGTTTGAGGGACTGCTCACACGCCCGGCGGATATGCAACGCAGAAAGGTTGGAGGTGTTTGGCCAGTCTCCCATCCGCCCGAATACCTTGGTGGCAAGCACCACTTTTTCGCGTCTTCCATTGCCCTGGGCAATCCAGCGTCCTACGATCTGCTCGGTCACGCCCTCGCCTATCTTCCAGCCATATACATTGGCGGTGTCCAGAAAGTTGATTCCGAGTTCGAGGGCCTTGTCCATAATGGAAAACGAATCTGCCTCGTTCGTCTGCGGGCCGAAATTCATCGTACCGAGACACAGCTTGGAGACTTTCAGTCCCGTCCGACCAAGGTGGGTATATTCCATAAATGCCTCCAAAAAGACCTAAACATAAAGGGCACCAAGGATTCAATTTAGAAAGACAAAACAAATAATCCTATCTTTGCCTTTGTGCTCTTTGGGTAAAGAAATTAGTGCCCGCAGTGGGAACAATCCCCCCCGCCGCACGAACCGCAGGACGGCTCATCCATCCCCGAGACGGCTTTGCCACCACTCTCAGCAAAAAAGACCGAGAGCTTGCGCCGGGTGTGTTTCCCGCCGCAGACTGCACACGGGATGGGTTCGTCGGCCTGGCTCATCGGGCGGATGGTTTCAAACACTTCTTCGCATTCCTGGCATACATACTCATAAATTGGCATTTTTACCTCGTTGCGTACGAACAACAAAAATCGTTACTACATTTTAACCCTTTTTACTTCCTGTTGAAATCGGCAGGAATTTCACCCCAAGCCTGGGTATCCCATTTCAACACCGGGTTGTTTTTTTTGTTCTCAGCCAGCCATTCTTCGGCTCGGTCGATCAATTCGAACAACGGTGCATTCGTTTTGTCAGCGGCAAGCCTGGTATTGCAGTGTTTCGCTTTCACCCAGGTAATGGCCGTATCCGAATCCGAGTAGACCGGCAGGGCGCTTCCTTTTTTCTTGAGCATTACCAGCGCGTGCACGATTGCCAAAAACTCTCCGATGTTGTTGGTGCCTTTTTCATAAGGCCCCTGACGGAATATCTCCTTCCCGGAACGGAGGTCCACGCCGCGGTATTCCAACCGTCCGGGGCTGCCTGAGCAGGCAGCATCCACAGCAATACTTTCAGCCAGCGGCGGGTTGGGAGCGAACAGCCAATCACCGCTGGTCGCGGGTTTGCCTAAATGGGCAGCATACTTTCCGCGCAAGGCTTGCTCTGCGGCGACGCGGCTGCCAAAGGACTTGTACTGTGCCCCGGTAAATCCTTGAACCTGGGCGGCACATGCTTCCCAACTGGAAAAAACTCCGGTCTTGCGCCCTTTCCAAACCACATAGAATTTTGGTTTTTCAGCCATGCTGTTTACTTGTTGTTTATTTCTTTTGCCATGGAATCCATCTCTGCCAGGATGGAGGGAATCTGATCAAGTGGGACATTGGTTTGAAAAATAACGTCAGCCCCGTCTCCCAGCAAATATCGGACCTTCCGCCAGGAGGCAAGTTGCGGTACCCCTTGGGCAAGGGACAGGTCCCCCACGGCTGCATCCCATTGCGGGGAGGCGCTGCGGAATGAGCCGAGAATGTCCAACACAGATTGGGTCAGCGGGAAAAGCCCGGTGGCATTCACCCACTGGGACTGGTTTTCCGGTGAGAGCAGCCAGCGCGTAAACAGCCATGCTGCCAGCTCTTTCTCCGGCGAGGATTTAAGCACGCTGTAGGATGGCCCATAGGTTACCAGAACGCTCCCGCTTGTGCCGGGGAAGGGCAACAATGTCCACTCGTCCGCGTTGTTCTCGCGGGACATGGATTCCTTCGCCATCGGCACTTCAGCCAGGTCGCCGCTGACGAACAGGGCAAGACGTTTTGCGAATTGGTCGAAATATGGTCCATGACTGATGTCCTTGGGATTGGTGGGGTCTACAGCCAGCCAGGCGCATTTGTCATCGTACAAGCCTTTCAGGAATTGCAGGGCAGCCAGATTCGGGTCTGTCTGGAAGCCATAGGAGGCATTCCCGTCCAAAACTCCCCCGCCAAAGGCGAGCATCCAGGAGTAGATTGTTTGCCAATCCGTGTCCACGATCCAACCGCCATAGCCATCGTTCTGCAGGTCGGCATCCGTGCGGAAGAAGGCGTTGGCCGCGCAAGCTTGTTGTCGGAACTCATCTATAGTTGCGGGCGGGTTAGCGAATCCAAGTTCGTGCGCCCAAGTCTTGTTGTAGAACAGGAAACGAGCCGAACGTTGTGCTGGAATGCCCAACTGTTTTCCTCCCAGGGTGTCCTGGGACCAAAAGACAGCAGGAAAATCTGCAACACCCT
>JBGOZL010000232.1:0-4665 GCA_041480185.1 Anaerolineae bacterium | reverse complement strand
TTGGCAGAAGTAATGCCATATATTAACCTGCTTATTGTATATGACGTGATCTTTATTGCTGCCGCTTACATGGTATTCGATTATGTGGTCGAAGAATAGAATGAGCACCCTCGGGCCCACTCTATTGGAGAAAAAATGAAACCTCAACCGATCGCTTTAAAAGTACTGAACGTTTTTTCGATATTGATCTTCATGTGTGCTCTCTGCTTTGTGTTCCTGTACGCACCACTGGAAGTGACCATGAACTATGTTCAGAAAATTTTCTATTTCCACATTGCCACCGGATGGGTAGGGATGCTTGGCTTCCTTGCAGCGGCTGCAGCCGGTGTGATCTACCTGGTGAAACATGACCAGAAATGGGATATCATCGAATTGGCTGCTGTGGAAATCAGCTTGGTTTTCTTCTTTATAACGATTGTGGCAGGTTCCATCTGGGCACGTCCCACCTGGGGGGCTTACTGGACCTGGGAACCGCGCCTGACCACCGCGGCCATCCTCGAGATGGTTTATATCGCTTATCTTTTACTGCGCCAGGGTATCGACGATCCCGACCGGCGTGCCCGATTCAGCGCGGTCTACACACTTATCGGTGCAATCAGCGTGCCGATCACCTTCATGTCTATCCGGCTTTTCCGCACCATCCATCCGGTGGTAATCGGGATGAACTCATCCGCTACCACGGGGAGTTTTGACATGACCTCAAAAATGCTCGTCACCATGTTCTTCGCTCTGTTTACCTTCTCGATCATCTTCGTCAACCTATTCTGGCATCGCATCCGCCTGGGCCAGCTTGCGCAACAGGTTGAAGAATTAAAATTGAAAGAATTGCAATAAAGGAGGATGCCATGCTTAATGAAGTCGTCTCTAAAAATTACATGATTGCGGGATACGTGGTGATCCTCAGCGTGCTTGCACTTTACCTCGTAAGTATAATCATTCGCTGGCGCAACCTGTCACGGGATTTGCGTACTATTAATGAGTTACAGAATAAGACACGTCAGTAAACTCCCGGGAAAAGGAGAAACATACCATCTCCATTGAGACGACGAGCATCATCCAGAAAATTATATTGCTAAAGAATGCAATAGTCCGCTATAATGATAGCGGACTTTATTATTAGAGATGAAAATTCGCTTCCGCGCCCACTGGACGGCCATCACCCTCCTGTTCGTCATGGCAGCAGTGTCCGCGTTCAGGACCTGGCGCGTTTCTGCCGCGGGGCAACAACCTCCAGGTCCCGACCGGGTTGCCGTTGTCACGCAGAATTACACCTCTTATGAGTGGTGGTTAACAAGCTGGGAGAACAATAAAGTTACTTGTTCGATGATGGTTGACCATGAAGGTCCGCCTACCAATGGGGAAATTTATGCAATTTGTGGTGCCACCCTGTACAACAACTGGTCAGCCACTAAACCATGTGATACGTCAGTGGATGATCCTGGAACCTGCAAGGGCTACTACCTGGTGTTTGTCAAATCCGAACCATCCCAGCGACAAGTGGGCATGATCCAGCCACCACCGGTCGTGTGGGTGACACTAGATGGGTGCGTTCCCTTCAATTCTACTTTTCGTTGTGATAATTTACCAACATTGGTGTTGACCGGTGAAGAACCGATAGAAGGTGAGCATATAACCAGCCTGGCGGGTCGTATAGACGGTGTGGGTTTCACTTGCGATCCAATATGCGAGTTGGATTTGACTCCCACCAATGACACCGGTGTGAATCTTGAATTCTGGGCTTATTCTAGTTATGGAGATAGCAGTGTGCTTTTCACGGCGCGGGTACGAGTGGCTGCGCCTGCTGATCCAGCCGACCATTCCTGGTATGTGGACATTCTGAGCAAGCAGTGGCGGGGTGAGCCACTGGCAGGATGCTCACAGACTTGGAGTGTCTTCCCGCCTGTTGGCGGAGTTCCAGCCTGGCTATCGACCCCATCGCGCGCTGAAGACCTGGCAACGAATATTCCATACGAATACCTCGCAGCTAATTTAATTAAGCATGGGATAGTGGACGCATCCACTTGTGCAGATGGCGGTCTGCTCGACAATGGGCAAGCCAGTCCCTGCGGGTTGGAGGCAGCTCGGAGTGCAGTTAATGATTGGCAGAACCGTTTTGACAGTTTGATATTCAATGCTGCCCAGGATACCGGGGTTCCCGCACAAATACTGAAAAATATTTTCAGCCGGGAAAGCCAGTTCTGGCCGGATGGAACAGTGGGACACCCGGAGGCTGGCCTGGGACAAATGACGGATGGAGGGGCAGATACAACGTTGTTGTGGAACCGGTCATTCTATGAGCAATTCTGTCCCTCCGCGTTGGATGGTGCCCTTTGCGGTCGAGGCTATGTTCACCTTACCGCTGATCAGCAGGAAACTTTGAGGAACACCCTGGTTGAAAATGTGAAAGCCTACTGTCCGGACTGCGAATTGGGGATCGACTTAGCACGTGCCGAGAATAGCGTGGGTATCTTCGCCAATACCCTGCTCGCAAATTGTGACCAGGCCGGAATGGTCACAGATCTTAACAATACCAGGAACACTTCCGTAGGCTATGAGGATCTGTGGCGATTCACCCTGGTAAACTATACAGCTGGACCCGGCTGTCTGGGTCTGGCCGTTAATAAGACCAGCGCAGTCGGCGAACCACTGGACTGGGCACACGTTTCCACCCATTTGACACCTGTCTGCCAGGGAGCATTAGATTACGTTACCGATATCAGCAATGTCTCTCCTTAAACAGCGGGATTTTGCTCCAGATACAAAATAGGCCGTCCCGTCGTCCTGGCAATGTCCAAAAGAATAAGAGGAGAGAATATGTTATGCAAAACTATGTACCTAAGCATGCTGGCGTTTGTGCTGATCCTGGCAACTTCCTGCAGCCCAGCCAAACCAGTGACTCTGACTGCTGCCAATAAGGGCAGCCAAGTAAACTTAAAGGTGGGAGATCAAATTGTCATTACCCTGGACGGCAACCCATCCACCGGATATACCTGGGAATCGCTGGGTTTGGATACGACCATTTTCGAGCAGGTCGGTGAGGCCACATTTGTCAGCAGCAACCCAGGCCTGGTCGGGGCGGGTGGGAACCTTACCTTGACATTCAAAGCTGTGAAGGCGGGGACGGCCTCCCTTACGCTGGTATACCATCGCCCCTGGGAAACAGGGGTAGACCCTCTGGATACATTCGCTGTAACGGTGACAGTGAAGTAAGCCAAACTGGACAGTGAAATCAATTGAAATGCGGAGGCATTAAGTCTCTGCATTTGCTTTTATAATACTGACATTATCGCAAAGGAATTGTGAAACCCTTGCAAAAACAAACCTATCGAGTCCCCTATAGCAAGTCGTTCCTGGAATTTACCGTGCCACACACGATGCAAGGGACCATGATCGTGTCGCAACCGGCGGAACCTTTGAAGGACGTGCCGAAGGCGATCCAAGAAGCGCTTAGTCGTCCGGTCGGGACAAAACCGCTCCAAGAACTTGCTTCAGGGGGGACAAGCGTATGCATCGTTTTCACTGATAATACCCGCAGCTGCCCGGATCATCTACTGGTCCCAGCTATACTAGCTGAATTGGAAAAGGCAGGCGTAAAAGACGAAAATATTACCCTTCTATGCGCGACCGGCATGCACCGGATCTCGACACCCGAAGAAAAGGTTACCAAGCTGGGAGCTGAACTTGTAAAGCGCTTCAGAGTTGCTGATAATGAACCGCAAAATCCGCATTTCTTGGTGGACCTGGGGGTTATGTCTGGCAATGTGCCGGTTAATATGCATCGCGCCGTTGTGGAAGCAGACCTGGTTATCGCCACCGGTATCGTGGAGCCACACCAGTATGCGGGATATTCGGGTGGATGTAAAACAGTGGCTATCGGTGCAGTGGGAGAAGATTTTATCGCCTACACGCATGGACCGATCTTCATTGACAACCCTCTTACCCGCCTGGGCCAGATAGATGGGAACCCATTCCAGGAGGCCGTCACCGAAGCTGCGCGGCGCGTAAATTTAACCTTTATTGTAAATGTCGTCCTGAATGATGATAAGCGAGTCCTCTGTGTTCAGGCAGGCGAGCCGAACCAGACTTTCCAAAAACTGGTCACATTTGCCAAATCCATATACGAAGTCCCCATTCCACATCAATACGATATTGCAATTGGCGGGGTCGGTTTCCCGAAAGATACCAACCTTTACCAGGCAAGCAGGGCTGCCTCTTACCTTTTCTTCGCGCCAATACCAGTGGTCCGAAAAGGTGGAATTATCATCATCCCTGCTCGCTGCGAAGAAGGAGCCGGATCCGGAGTTGGTGAACAGCGTTTCCTGACTGCCATGCGGGATGCGCCAAATATCCAGTTCATTCTGGACGACGCCCGGCTCAACGGCTACCCACCTGGCCAACAGCGCGCGTTTATCATGGCAAAGGTTCTGGAGCAAGAACGTGTGATAATTGTGGGGAGTGAATGCCCCGATCTAGTGGCTGCCTGCAAAATGATCCCTGCAGCTACAATGAATGATGCGTTGGCCATTGCTGAAAATGAAATTGGAAATTCCTGCGAGGTGCTGGTTGTTCCTCATGCATTACTCACCCTTCCAATCATCGGTGCAAAACAGCCAGGAATATGATTCCACCAAGTAAATTGACATTTTAATAATATTCGGTTTTACA
>JBGOZL010000231.1:0-4668 GCA_041480185.1 Anaerolineae bacterium | reverse complement strand
GACCACAAACCGCTTGGCACCGGAGATCTCGACCTGGGCCGCTTCCTCGACAGGCTGGCCGCGGCAAACTTTGCCGGTCCTCTGGTGTTTGAATTAAACGTGAATGAAGCCCTGCAATCGCTCAATGTCGTGAAATCCCTGCGACCGGGTTATATATAAAGGAGTAGTGATGAAAAAAATTTCCTTCCTGCGGATGCTCGTCATCAGCCTGCTCGGATTTGGGCTGACGTTCTCGTCGAATATCCAGGACCCCCCGCTGATGACCTATAAGGTGCGCCAGCTTGCGCCTAACCTGCCGAATACCACCCTCGGGATCATGGGCTTTATTGGCTTGCTGGTGGCCATGGCTGTTCAACCGATCGTGGGTGTCTTCTCCGACCGTGCGAAAACAAAATTGGGACGCCGCCTGCCGTTCTTCATTGGCGGGGCGGTGCTGATCGCAGCTTCCTTGTTCTTGCTGGCTTTGGCTCCCACGCTTTGGGTGCTCCTCATGGGAGTGATTTTCATACAATTTTCTTCGAACATCCTGCAGGGACCCTGGCAGGCCCTCATCCCGGACCTCGTGCCTGAATCCCAGCATGGACAGGCTTCCAGTCTAAAAGCAGTGATGGATATCATTGCCACCGTCGTTGCCGGTGCGGTTGCAGGTATATTGCTGGGAACAATAGGGCAGAAAATCTTTGGCCAGTCTGCAGTCTATGTGACAGCCGCCGCGCCGGTGGTTGTTTTTATTCTGTTCGTCACCCTAACGTCCATCTGGGCTCGCGAGCATCCGGGAGCCACCAACGAGTCGATTGCTTCCCGTTCGCTTGGGCAGGCCCTTAAGAATGCCTTCTATGTCAATTTCCGTGAAAACCCCATTTTTGGCTGGTGGTTCGCCAACCGCATCCTGTTCTGGGGGGCGTTCATAGCCATCAATACCTTTTTAATCAACTACCTGGTGGATGTCATAAAAATGACACAGAACGAGGCCCAGGGTTTTTATGGCACCCTCAAGGTCATCCTGGGTGTTGCCTTGATTATTGTTGCACTGGCATCCGGCTGGCTCTCGGATAAATTTGGACGCAAACCTGTCATGTTGGCAGCCGGGCTGGTGGCTTTTGCCGGAGCGGTGCTCCTGCTGCTCGTGCGCGACCGGACCCTGATCATCGTTGCCGGAGGGATTATTGGCATGGGCATCGGCGCTTTTCTTTCGGCTAACTGGGCATTGGCTACGGACTTGGTACCACGCGGGGAGGAGGCTCGTTACATGGGCATTGCTAATATTGCCACCTGTATCGGCTCGGGCGTGGCGCGCCTGCTGGGTGGGGTATTGATCGACCCGATCAACAAAATCCTCGGCTCGAGCAGTTTGGGCTATCTATCTCTCTTTATCCTGGCAACGCTCTGTTTCCTGGTGAGCGCGCTGGTGATCATCCCCCTGCCGAACAAACGGGCAAAGGCAAATTGACGCGGAATTTTCGAAAAATATGTCAAAAAAACACCTCCTCGGGGAGGTGCTTTTTTTTATCTTTATGTCTTAGGCGTTCTGTTTATCGTACTCTGCTTTTTTGCTGGCGTGCAGATCGAGCAGATCGTGCTGCATCTTTTCCAGTCTTACGCCGCGCAGCGGGAACCAGAACAGGATCAATGCCCCCAGCAGCATGGCGATGCCAGGGATAAGCCCAATGAACACCTTGATCCCGAAAATTGCGCTAGCGGGTTGGTTGAGGAAAGTCACGTTATTGTTGGCTTCCCGGGTGACAAAATGAGCAGCTTCAAGGATGAAAGGTGGGATCGCTATTGCCAATGATTGGGCGGGTTTTGTAATCAGGGCATTGATGCCGAAAAAAGCGCCCTCCCGGCGTACACCCGAACGCAGCTCGTCCTCGTCCGCCACCTCGGCAAACAGGATGTTGGTGAGGGTCTGCGGACCGGAAAGTCCAAAACCCACAAGCAGCAAGCAGATCGGGATCAGTGCGGTGGGCACGAACGTGATCGCTATCAGTCCCACACCCGCGATCACCAGCAGCAACTGCTGGGCCTGCACCAGTCCCATCTTTTTACGGATAATGTTGGTGATTGGCACCCCGCCTATCAGGGGAATGAAGATGAACGCAAGCAGGACGATCGTATTCATTTTGAGCACGTAATCGGCCAGGTAGAAAACCGACCCGGTCACCAGGGAGGAAACCAGGATGGACATGAAATTCTGGGATACCAGGATGAGGAAACTTTTACTGGTGAAGGTGAATTTGACCTGGTCCATGAGTTTGAGCGGCTTATCCAGTTGAGTGAACTCAAGACGCTCCTTAACCTTGAATGTGGTGGCGATGATCAATAGCATCCCGGTTATTCCCACCACCACCATGGCGATCTGCAGTGGGAAGAAAGAGGGCACCGCACCGGTCTTTGGACGGAACATATCAGGAATGATAAAGCCCAGCAATGTCCCCAGCAGGCCAAACAGGGAGGATGATATTTGCAGGTGATTGCGCTCGGTGTCCGATTCGGTCACTTCCGGCAGCAGGGCGGAATATACCAGCCCGATGATGGTGTAGCAGCCATCATATAACACCATGCTCACCAGCATCCACATGAACAGCGTGAAATCTCCCGCATGCTGCGGCGCCAGCCAGACCAGGATGAATGTAGCCGCCAGGAACGGGGCGGTGTAACGCATATAAGGGATTCTCCGGCCATGTTTGGAGCGGGTGCTGTCCGAGATATAACCAAAGATGGGGTCGTTCAGGGCATTCCAGATCGCATAGATGGCAGAGGCGATGGCGATCCAGCGAGCGGCGAGACCCAGGTAGTCCTGGTAAAAGATAGGCAGCAGGGCGCCAAAAACCCCCGAGATGATGCTCGTTCCCAGGGCAGCTACCCCCCAAATGGTTTTGTATCCCAAAGAAAGTTTGATTGCATGTGGGGCAGTGTCGGACATGGCTTCTCCTTATTTATATTTAAGATTATGAAACGGGCATAAGTTCTTTCAAAGCCCGGTAGCCAATCACGTGCAGGCCGATATTCCGGATGTGTTTGAGGAGTTCCTCTTTCATGAAATTTTGGTAATCGGCTGCCCGGCAGCGCCAATCGGGAGTGATCGCACGCAGCTCAGGTGTATCCTTGGATGGGTGGATGATGAAATGTGTGATTCCTGGTTGGAGGTCCGAAAGCGCCTGCTTGGTGCGTTCCAGCCGGTTCTCGTCAGTATCCAGGTTCATCCCGCCCAGCACATCCAGCAGTGGCAGACCCGACCCTTCCAGTTGCTGGATCAACCCGGCAGCCATTTTGGCAAATTCAGGATCCAGCCCAGCAGCACGCCACCCGGCCTCGTCCAGGCGAAAGATCATCGCTGGCAGTTTATACTTCATTGCGAGTTGGACATACATGCCCATAAATTTAGGGTGCGCCACGGTTCCCATGTGCGTGTCAATGTGGGTGGGGATGATTCCCGCTTTGAGCGCACGCTCCACTTGCGTGGTGAGTTCGATCTCAACTGCTCCGGGGTCGCCATGTGCCTGGGCTGGCTCGGTAAGATGATAAAAGTATCCCTCTTCATCGACCATGCCGGAGGCAGGGTCTCGCGTGGAGACCGGCCCCCAGCGGTAGGTCTTCCATTCACTGGTTAGCGTGAGATGGATTCCAAGATCTACCTGGGGATGCAACCGGGCGTACGCCGCGACCTGCAGGAACCATGGGCAGGGGACCATGACCGCGCCGGATGAAATAATACCAGCTTCGCTCAAGTCTCCAAAGGCTTCCACGCTGGCCTGGCACATGCCGATATCGTCAGTGTGGATGATCACCACGCGGTCCTGGTCTGCTAAACCAAGTTTTTTAAGAACGGGGTTGGGGGTCATCGCCATAAAAATCCTCCGGATGGGGGGTAGATATTTATTATAGAGGAATTTTCTTTTGAAGGCAACAAGCCTGAAAAAACGGACAGGTTTCAAGGAACCTGTCCGTTTTGATCTAGTCATGAGGCCGCATTTTTTAAGCGGGCTTTTCCCCCAGGGGGGAAGAGGTTACTGGTCGTGTCCGCTGTCTTCGCCCGGCAGTTAATAATCCAACCAGCACCGTTCCGAAGTAAGCCGCGTAGACCAGTACCTGCATCAGCGATGGGCTGGCGGTGTACCCGAACAACGCTCCCAGCGTCTGCCCGAGCACGGACCCTTCACTGACAATGCCTCCCAAATCCCAGACATGCCCAATGAGTGAGGGGATCCAACCAACCAGGACCAATTCACCTGAACTGCGCCCAACCAGCCCGGCCGCAAACAGGAGCAGCAGGATACCCGTTACCTGGAAGAAACGCCGCAGGTCGAGCCGGACGGTGGTTGCAAAAAATGACCAGCCCAGCAGGATTGCTGTACCAAGACCAAGCAGCCCGCCCACGATCGTCTCGGGGGTGCTCGAGGAAAAAGTTGTGGCAGTCAGGAACAAGGCCAGTTCCACGCCCTCGCGCAGGACGGAAATAAACGCCAGCCCAAACAGCGACCACTTCCCGGCCAGAGAGGCTTGCAGGACGCTGGATTCAAGCTCGGCTTTCATGTTGCGCGATCGCTGGCTCATCCAGAAGATCATCCAGGTGAGTACCCCGGCAGCCAGCAGCATGGTGATGCCCTCGAAGATGGCCTCCCCCGGGTCTTTCAATTCGAGCCCGAGGCGGGTAAGTAAAATAGCGGT
>JBGOZL010000230.1:0-4683 GCA_041480185.1 Anaerolineae bacterium | reverse complement strand
CCAGGGTTTGACCATTAAGATGAGTGGGTGCAACGCCATGCCCCACGCAGCCAAGACTGTACCAGGCGCGCTGGTCTCCGACCATGCCAATGGCAGGAGCCATTTGCAAGGTGACACTGACGGGACCACCCCAACTGAAAGTGAACTTCACATCCTTCAAACCAGGGAACAATTCGATTGTATCCTTTTCCAGTTGCCGGAAGGTTTTCACATTCATATCGCGATCCATATCGCTACCGTAAGAGATGGTGACATCACTGCCGCCGATGGCGAGCCGGTTATCCACGGTGAGGCGCAAGTAATGGACGAGATTGCGGGCATCTTCGAGACCCTGGCGGTTCTTCCAGCCAATGGAGTCCATTTGAGATTTTGATAAAGGTTCGGTGATCACCATGTGAGTGAAGGCAGGCACCTGTTTGTTCCTGATCTCGGGGATGAGATGTGAGTAAGCATTGGTGGCAAAAACAATCTTATCGGCAGTGACGGCCCCTTGCGGTGTCTGCAAGGTAAACTTTGCTCCACGCTGGATCCCGGTGACGGGCGATTGTTCGTAGACGACCGCCCCGACCTCCTGAGCGATACGCTTCAATTCACGCACCTGCTTAGCTGGATTTAAAATCCCACAACGGGCTTCGCTCCAGGCACCCAGTACCAAGGGACTGTCCACCTCCGCGCGGGCTTTCACCTGACCTATCCATTCAATCCCGGTCACGCCTAGGCTGGTGAGCAATTCGATGTCGTGCTGAATGCGTTTTACATAACCGGGCGTGGTCGCAAGTCGCAAGAAACCAGTATATTCAAAATCACTCTGGATATTATGCTCGCGTATCAGATCGCGGACGAGGTCGACCGAGCGCTCGCAATAGTGATGAGCCTCGACCGTACGCTGTTTGCCGAACAACATGGCTGTCACGGCAGGCTCCAGGCCAAACAGCGTCATGGCAAAACCACCGTTGCGCCCGCTCGCGCCGAAACCAACCACCTCACCTTCTAGCACTGCAACCTTTAGTGCTGGTTCGGTTTTGCGAAGGAAGTAGGCGGTCGATAGGCCTGTGAAGCCGCCACCGATGATGGCAACGTCCACGGTGACGTCACCCTGCACGGAAACATTAGGGGTATACGGACCATAGGTATTTAACCAGTACGATTTTTGGGAGTAGTCAATAGGCATTGTTCCCTCCTAAGTGAACAGGAATTATAAAGTAATTTTAGCACGATCCAATTCCTTTATATCTCCCTCTCCTCTTCCTCTTGAGCAATTTCTCCATGCTCCATCTTCTTCCGTAAATCTTCGGGCCATTTTGTTACATCCTCCGATGGCAAGAATCTAGGGCTGGGAGCGTTCTGGGTCAAAATATCGTCGGTGCGGCAATTGAGCACTGCTTTAGCAGCATCGATCCCAGATGCAGTCACACCCGCGACACCTTGGCTGAGCGTGCTGGCACCACAAAGGAACAAGCCGTCGAACCCGGTGCGCGGCTGGAAACCCCAGGGTCCCACCTGGAAGGGACTTTTCTCGATGCCATAAAGATTTCCACGCGTGGCATTGAGATAATATTCGTTCGTGAGGGGGGTGCCGAGGCTGGAAAATACGATATGTTTGCTCAGCCCGGGAAGGTGCTTTTCCAGCCCGCGCACCATCCGCCAGGTAAGATCTTCCTTCATGGCTTCATATTCAGCCGGACGGGCGCCGTACCTGGTATGCGCCCAATTCTCGAAGGCAGAATACCCAACGAAGGCGAACGATTCGCAGGTGTGATGACTCGAGTGCATTTTGGAAGGATCTTTCAAGGTTGTGGCAGTCAGGAACATGCCGGGGGGTGTTTCGTTCTGCAACAATGCGTCGGTAAGACCCTCCGTGTAGATCTTATCTACATCGGCATGCTCGTAGAACCAGAAATTACCCGAGTCGAGGCCGGCTGCACGCAGATCCATATCGGTGGCAAAGAAAAGGCTGATGCAGGAGGTGGAATATTTAACAGAATCAACTTTTTTCCGGAGGCGGGATGGGAGTTTGTCCCGTCCAATTAATTGCCCAAAGGTCACCTCGGGATCAGCGTTGGAAATAATGACCTCAGCACGGATCTCTTCGCCAGAATCCAATTCAACACCCAATACTTTTTTCTCTTCGAGGAGGATACGCTTCACGCGGCTCTTGAGCCTGATTTCGCCGCCAAAACGGTTTAGTGCCTTCACAAATGCACGCGGGATGGAGAACGACCCACCGAGCGGATAATAACCACCCTCGAGGTAATGATAGGTAATGCCGGCGTGCATGAACGCTGAGACCTGCGAAGGGGGAAGTCCATGGTCACCCGACTGCCCCGCCAACACGCCTCTCAAGACCGGGTCGGTGACATGCGCATTAATAAGATCGGCACCCGTAGCACGCATCCACTTGAGGATGGTGGGGGCACTGGTGGCGGATTTCAAGGGATGGTTCATATCCCCTATCCGTGAAAGCGACTGGATCATGTCGACCAGGTCTGCAAAATAGCCGTCAATCCCATCTGCTTCAAAAGGGAAATGAGCTTTCAACCTTTCGATTAAATTTTCCCTGCCCTTGGGGAAATCCACGCGCCGATCGCCAATAATGATGTGATCATAGCCATCGGGATTGAGTTCGCAAAATGTGAGGTCCTGTGAAACGCCGAGACCCACGTAAATCCTGCGAAGTCCGCCACCCTCCTGCAGGTCACCAATGTAATGCACACCCGGGCTGAAACGATAGCCCTGCAGTGTGAAAGAATGGGTCCACCCGCCGGGCCGGTCGTGCTGTTCGAGGACAAGGACTTTTTTACCTGCCTGGGCTAATGCGACTGCAGCGGTCAGCCCGCCCGCACCAGAGCCGATTACGATAACATCGAAATCCAAGCTAGCAGCCCTTGTCAATGATCTTTATTTCATCCGGTTTATTGGGGATAATACAGAGGAATTCGAAGTTCTCTTTGCCGATATTCCGGTACCAATGGGGAATGCCTTCCGGGATGAAAACCACGTCCCCTGCATTAACATCGATCGTTTCACCGCCGATGCCGATACTGCCGTGACCCTTGAGAACATACTGCTCGTGCTCAACAGTGTTGGTATGTCCGGGAATCCCACCTCCGGGTTCCATAATAAATCGACGAAGGGCGAAATTCGGTCCTTCCTGGGAAGAGATCAAAACCTGAATTGTAGTTTTGTCCCCGGATTTAACAACCTGGGCTTCAACATCCTTCGAATGTTTGACGGGCATTTTATCATTCCTTTCCAGCCTGGCAAATCTTGACCGTCCCGGCAGAGACTTCCCACCTTTCGGCTTTTTCAACGAATGCGGGGGAAAACAAATTCAAATCAGTGGTAGTCAGAATGGCCTGCTCAATCTTATCCAGATAGGCGAGTAAATCCAGACGGCGGGATGTGTCAAGTTCCGCCAAGACCTCGTCCAGCAGAAGCACGGGCCACTGACCGGTGCGCGCTTTCATCCACTCGATCTCAGCGAGTTTGAGCGCCAACAACGTGGTGCGCACCTGGCCGCGCGAGCCGAAATCAGACAGGTCTATCCCGTTGGCGAGGAAGCGCAACTCGTCCCGGTGAGGTCCGAGCACGGTCACACCGCGGCGAATCTCCTCGGCGCGGTTAGCTTCCAGCGCCATGGAAAATCCCTGGCGAATGTCCTCCTCGGTGAAACCGTTGCGCTGCACGGACGTTTTAAGCGGCATGGCGATCTGCCCGTCGGGGGATGGCAGCGGGTCGTAGGCAGGGTGGTAATGAATCCGCAGCACTTCTGCGCCTTGAGTCAGGTCGCGGTGGATGCGGGCGGCCAATTTCTCGATCTCATGCACCGCTTCGATGCGTCGCAAAATAATGACGGCGCCCGTGCGAGTGAGGGTCTCATCCCAGAAATCCAACTGTGACTGGTCCCCACCACGCTCAGATAACTGCTTGAGGAGGGCGTTGCGCTGGGCGAGTGCCTGCCCATATTCGCTCAGCAGGTGAGCGTAACCGGAGACAGTTTGCGCGAGTGCCAGGTTGAGATAACGGCGGCGTTCCTCGGGTCCGCCCTCAAGGATCTGAGCCATTTGCGGCACAAAGATGACCGCGTTGAAATGCCCAATGACTTCAGAAAGCGGGCGTTTGATTCCGTCGAGCAGGATTTCCTTACGCAGGCGCTGCCCGGTGGCTCCAACAGGTTCCAGAACCAGCCGAACTTCAATCCTGTGTTTGGCAATACCACGCGTATACTCGGCGACCAAGCGACCCACCGCGAGTTCCTTCTTCGCTTCGAGAAAATTTACCAACTGCCGATCTGCGTGGGTCTGGAAAGAGGTAAAGGCTGCCAGGAAATAAACCGCTTCGAGCACACTCGTTTTTCCCTGGGCGTTGCTGCCAGTCAACAAAACAACCCGCCGGGGAATGTCCATATCCAGGCGGGCGAAACTGCGAAAATTGGTCAGCGAGAGATGAGTAAGATGCATGATGTACTTACTCCCGGATGTTGTTCACCCGGGAAACCATTCAATATCAAGATTATACATTGTCAAGCACCGGTTCTTCCGGTTCAGGTCTCCAGACTTTAGTTGCACGGTCCGTAAAAACCACACCGTTAATATGATCTATCTCGTGCTGAAAGATGCGCGCCAACCAGTCTTTGGCTTTTATTTTAAATGGCTGCCCGTGGCGTGTTTGCCCTTTTATAGT
>JBGOZL010000229.1:0-4704 GCA_041480185.1 Anaerolineae bacterium | reverse complement strand
CAGATCTGTTAATTATTTTTTTGAAATACTTCTGTATGATTGAATTGAAATCCATTGGAGAAAGGCATGCGCCTTAAAAGCACCCTCGCTGCGTTGATCCTTTTAGGTTTACTGGCCGGTTGTACATTTCCATGGGCCGGGCCTTCCTACCTCGGCCTCCTGGATACGATCTTCCCCGTGGATACGGTCATCCCGCTGCCAACCATCACAGATCCGTTCACGCCCACGGCCTCCTCGACCGCGACGCTGACGTTCACCCCCACCTTTACCGGCACAGTAACCGACACGTTAACGGAAACATCCACCGGGACGCTGACGTTTACCCCCACATCGACCGTTACAACCACCTTTACTACCACTTACACTCCTACACCAACCTTTACGGCTTCAGCTAGTGAGACATCCAGCCCATCGCCTTCGGCTACCCGGACCCGCACACTCATCCCCTGGCGTACGGCAACCGCCTCCCGCACGCCCACAGCCAGTCCAACCTTGTGGATCCTCTCAACAGCCAGCGTGACAGTCGCTACGCTGACACCGAGCTGGACTCCATCCTATACCTCCACCCAACCCACCGACACATTGACTTCCTCACCAACACCATCCCCAACGGCGACGGGCGACACCCTGACACCCAGCCAGACGCCCATCTTTTCACTTACGCCAAGTCCGACATTTACGTTTACTGCAACTCTTACCCCATCTTTCACAACCACCCCAACTGCCACGCTGACATTTACCCCTGTTCCTTCGGGATGCACTATAACTTATAATGGCGCCTTTGAGCAGCAATTATATGTTCTCATTAATAACGAACGCGCAAGTGCAGGCCTGGCACCTCTTGCCCCCAACGGGCCCCTGGAAAATTCAGCGGGCTTGCATAGCGAAGACATGGCTGTAAACAATTTCATGTCCCACACCGGCTCGGACGGATCCACTTTTTGGCAGCGGGCGAGGCGGGCCGGGTATACCGGGCGTTGGGGTGGGGAGATCATCTATGGCGGTTCTGGCAACAGTACACCCGAGACGGCTATGGCATGGTGGATGAACAGCGCGCCTCATCGAGCCATGATCCTGGGCGATCTGAATGATTACGGCGCGGGGTATGCGCACTGCTACGGCGGTTATTACACGGTTGACTTTGGTCATCGCTAACCGTCCAACACGATATCTGCACTCAATTCCATTGTCCACATAGTGGACCACGTCCCTCTTTTTCGTGCGTTTGTGGTTAACGATCTTCCCCCTTGGGAACTTCCCACCGCGTTAGTCTGCGGCCGGGAAGGACACGCTCACCTGTAATCCGCCCTCGGGCAGGCTGCGTGCGGTGATCTTCCCCTCCTGCCCCTCCACCAGCAGCTTGGCGATCGCCAGTCCCAATCCGGCCCCACCCGACACGCGCGAGCGGCTTTTCTCCCCCCGCCAGAACCGGTTGAAAATAAACGGCAGGTCCGCTTCCGGGACCCCCGGACCGTTATCGCTGATACTGATCGACACCTCATCATGTTTCGAGGTGGTAGGGGATTCCGCAAGAGACCTGGAAATATCCACCCAAATGCGCCCGCCCGCGGGGACGTACCGCAAGGCGTTCGAGAGCAGGTTGCTGATCACCTGCTCGGTGCGCAGCGGGTCGGCAATGACCAGCGCTTTTTCCGGCCATGTCACCAGCTCCAGGCGGATCTTCTTCTCGTCGGCTTCGGCCTGGAACATGCTCAGCGATCGCCGGGCGATCTCGGTCAGGTCCAGTTCGTGTTTTTCGAAGGCCAGCTGGTGGCTCTCTGCCATGGTCAGCAGGCGCAGGTCCTCCACCAGCCTCTCGAGCAGGTAAGCCTCTTCCAGGGCCGGGCCGATGGAATTTTCATCCGCTGGGTAGATCCCATCCATGATCCCTTCCAGGCGGCCGCGTACCACCGTCAGCGGGGTACGCAGTTCGTGGGCAATATTGGCCAACATGTCGCGCCGCTCGCGGTCATTGGTTTCCAGGGAGTCTGCCATTTTATTAAAGCTTTTGCCCAGTTCTCCCAGGTCGTCCGATCCCTTCGTACGGGCGCGCACCTTTAAATTACCGCCGGCGATCTCCTCCGCCGCGGCAATGACCTCCGCCAGCGGGGTCACCACCCGCCGGGTGAGCAGCAGGCCGATCACTGTGGCAAAGACAGCCAGACCGAGGGATGCCAGCAATACCGGCTGGAGGAAGCGGAAAGTGAACTGCCTCTGTGACGGCTGGATATTTTGCCCGCCCACGAGTGTCCCAACCAACTGCCCGTTCACAAAAATGGGCGTGACAGGATCTCCGCTGGGCGGTTGGAATATAGGTGACATGGCGGAATCCACCGGCCGTCCGTATTCCACAACCACGTGGTTTTGCGCATCCAGCAGGATCGAAGACCGCCACTGTGCGGCTTCGATGTCGAGGGAATTGGTAAAGATGCCGCTTACCCCGTTCCAATTGCCGCGGGCGATGTAATAGGATTCGAGGCGGGCAACGGTGGGCAGCCGGAAGAGCGGGTTGGATTGCGAAGGGTTGGCCAGCACCAGGCCCGTGGCCAGCAGAGTGAACAGGACGAGGAAGGCAATTACGATGATAAAGGCTCGCAGAAGCAGCAGGAACAGCCTGTTACGGATGGAGCGGACGGAGGAGGAATGCAGCATGCTTATCCTTCGAATTTATAGCCGATGCCGTGGACGGTGATGATGTATTCCCCCGGTTCGAGTTTGCGACGCAAGTTGCGGATGTGCGAGTCGATGGCGCGTTCGTAACTTTCAAAGGATACGCCCCGCACTGCGTTAAGCAGTTGCGCTCGTGTGAAAATGCGACCTGGCTGGCTCATCATGGTTGCCAGGAGTTCGAACTCGGTCATGGTCAACACCACGGTCCGGTCCGGCATTTCCACCTGGTAACGGCTGCGATCCAGGGTCAGGTCACCCGCCCGAATCACCTCGCTGGAGGAATCCCCGCTGGCGCGGCGCAGCACCATGCGCACGCGCGCCACCAGTTCGCGCGGGCTGAACGGTTTTGTGATGTAATCGTCCGCGCCCAGGGCCAGCCCGATCAGTTTATCCGTCTCTTCAATCCTGGCTGTGAGCATGATGATGGGTACGTTGCTTTCGTGCTGCAGGGACCGGGTCAGGTCCAGCCCGTCCATCCCAGGCAGCATCAGGTCTAAAACGATCAGGTCTGGCTTCTGCGCGCGTGCCATGGCGAGCCCCTGCAATCCGTCCCCGGCGGTGATGATATCGTAACCGGCGGCATGCAAATAGTCGCTGCAAATCTCGACAATCTTGGGCTCGTCATCTATGACAAGAATTTTCTTTGGCATCACTTTTCCAGGGTGCCGGGAATAATTAGGAGATAAATCCTGGTGTGTGTCGACCATTTCGATGCAGTCCGGCAAATACAATTATGGAGGCAACTTTATTATGGATCAGATGCACGATTCATGCAAGAAAAAAAATCAGCCCGCCCGCGGGCGGGCTGTATCAAGTTATGCAATCCCAGCTGGAGGCGTTGCCTGGGTGACCGGTGCAGCGGGTGCGGCTGGGGTCAGCATCTTCTTCGCCGGGATCAAGGCGAGCACAATGACCGCTATTGCCAGGACCAGGTGCAGGACGCTCAGCCCTAGGCTCAAACCGCTAAAGCCGCGCGCAAATGTAAATGCCAGCAAGATCGTGGGGATTAGACCGACCACCGCCAGGATGAGATAAAGGACTCCCATGACGATGCCGAGAATCTGTCCCCAGCGCTTGGTGAGGAACATGCCCACCGCTGCCACCAGTGAAACCAGCAGTGCCAGGCCATAGACGATGGTCCCGGAAATACCATTCAAGAAGGTCAAACCAAAGAGGCTGCGCGACTGGGCGGTGGGGTTGGCTGGGGTCGTGGGGTTGGCTGAATTGCCTTGACCCTGCGTGCCGTTACCAAAGCCCGGGAACCTGTTTGGTGCGCCCGGGGTGGTCTGTCCGGTAAACTGCCGGTTGAAACCTGTGCGGTTTGCACCTGTGATCCCGGTCACCCGCAGGAGGGGCGTGGCCATGAATACCAGGGCCAGTAACAAAAGAACACCAGCTCCAATCATTAAGGTTTTAGAATTTAGTTTTGACATATATACCTCCGAAGTAGTCCCGGGTTTAGCACGGGACGAAGTAGTCCCGGCTTTAGTAGGGGACGATCCCCGGTTTCACCGGGGCAGTCCCGTTTCCTGTATAGGGCACGGGGCAACCAATATTATTCGTAACGTAATGCTTCCACCGGCTCAAGACGGGCAGCCCGGCGGGCCGGATAGACGCCAAAGAAAAGACCGACGGTAATTGAAAAGAGGGTTGCCAACAGGACAGCGTTCACGCTGACAGCCGGGTTCAGTGTAGTGCCGGCAGCCGAAGCGATCTGTCCGATGATCAGGGAGATCAGCCAGCCGAGCAGGATACCGATCAACCCGCCCAGCAGGCTCAGGAAGGAGGATTCCGCCAGGAACTGGTTCATGATGTCCCGGTTACGGGCTCCCAAAGCTTTGCGCAACCCAATTTCGCGGGTCCGTTCCACAACCGAGACCAGCATGATATTCATGATGCCAATCCCGCCCACAATAAGCGAGACGGCGGCGATACCCGCCAGCAATATGGTGAAAGTCTGGGTGGTCTGCTGAACGGTGGCCAGAATCTCCGCCTGGTTGCGTAAGTTGAACTTCTCTTCATCCTTAAATTCAT